>CAYNPR010000178.1:0-3614 GCA_964399115.1 uncultured bacterium
GTGGAATTTATTTCAACTGGGAAATGGCTGATGCCGGGAATAATTGGTATTGGGCCATAGACAACGTAAAAATTCAATCTCAAACGACACCCATAGGAGACCTGAACTACGATGGGGATTATGACGTTTTTGATTTGCTGACCCTTGTGGAAATACTTGTTGGCCTATTAAGCCCCGATAGTATGTTGGGTCACGTCAGTGATATTAATCAGGATGGTGAAACCAACTTTACGGATTTGATACTGCTTTTAAATTATATTATGACTCATTAAAACAAAAACATCGCTTCATCTTCACTTTGATACGTTAGACGGGTGAGTGGGAATTTTTATTACCGTTTAATTCACTTTCCCCCGTGAGTCTGTTTTTACAAGCCAGTTCACGCGTTCACTTCCAAAAGATTTTGATGCCCCAACTATATTAAAGCCCTGATCGTATGCTTCAACCACTCCATATGCCTTATCTTCCTGATTCCCGCCGTACGTCTTATTCCATATTATTTGGCCACTGGCTGCGTTTACGCCCCAGACCCTGTATTTAAACAAGTCACCTGAACTACTGCGGCCATAACCAGCAGCTACTAAAATATCTTCGTTTTCTGTAACCGTTACAGACGTAGCGGTATCATAATCACTGTTTCCGTGGTTATTCTGCCAGAGAATAGTGCCAGATGCAGAAACACGCACTACTTTAAACTTAATATTTTTCTTTGATTGGGACATTTTTCCGACAACAACATAACTGTCATCAGATAGCTTTACAATATCCTTGGCTTCATCCCAGTAATTACCCCCCAGTTCATGGGACCATTCAAACTCTCCGCTACCATTTGTTTTCATAATCCAGAAATGATCATAAAATTCAAAATTTCGATCCTGGAGTTTTTCGCCCACGATAATAAATCCGCCATCATCTGCCTGTACAACACCCCAAAAGGTATCCTGAGGAGTATTCCTAATTCCATAACGCTTCACCCATTGTACTCCACCCCCTTCATACATGCGCAGTATGAAGGCCTGTCCCTTCTGACCGTGGCCACCGGTCCCTGGGTCGCCTCCTACTCCTCCCACTACAATATAGTCACCTGCAACCGTTTCGATCACGTCTTCTATATAGTGCGTGAAAGGGAATCGGAGTTTTTCATACCATTCCACTAATCCGGTTGAGTCGGTCTTGATTACATTTTGCGTTCCACCAATTATGTATCCCCCATCAGTGGTTTTGTTGACGGCATTCCCCCAATGACTGCCGATTATCTCGCTATAGGACCTGCTCCATATCTCATTCCCAAGTTCGTCTATCTTAAGAAGGACGGTCTTGCCATTGGAACCAGATACAACATAACTGCAATTGGATGATCGTACAATATCATATCCAGCCGTTCCTGCTAGAACAAGTGAAAAACTGGTGTCCACCCCACACAAGGCACAGCTTCCATCATCAAATGTAGCATCCTTATTATAGTTGGGGGACGTGTTGTCAGTACAGCCGCAAACATTGCTGCCTCCTTCTATGCCTGCACAATCCTGAGGCAGGGGCTGTTTTTCTTCAGCGCAGTGCCAAATAAAGAGACAGGAAACGATAAGTACAAAATTTTTATTCAGTCGTAACGCCATTTCTATTTGTTTTGATGATCAAAATAAACCTATATCAACGATGAACGCCAGCATTTATATTAGATGGATCCAGGCGAAGAAGCGATATGGGGCCGCCATTATTCCCTTCTCGAAATCCATATCCACCCATAACAACGTCACCATCGCCCAGCTCGATCACAGATTGATTTACGTGGCTCAATCCCACACTAAAGACAAGGTTGCCGGCTTCATCCGTCTTGGTCAGATAGCAGATATCATCGATGAGATAGTATCCTCCATCCGATGACGGAGCTATGTCGTAGTAGCCATAGTGACTGCTCTCATCTATAAAACAATCTTCCCAGGCTATGCTGCCGGAACCATTGCGCTCAACCAATAAATTGCTCCTCCAACTATTACAGAATCCTGCTGCAACATAGCCTCCCGCTGGAGATTCGCAGACAGCGTAGAGCAAAGCATCCCCTGTCGACTCGGTCTTCTTTTTCCATATCTGTCCACCATCTGAATCTGCCTTCACCATAAAATGTTTGTAGGCACCGTGTTGCTCGCCGGAATAACCGACGAGGACAAGATTTCCATCTGACGTTTCCATTAATGAGTTGCCTTCATTGGCTGTAGAGCTACTGTATATCTGGTCCCATATGAGCTCCCCACCGCCACCGTATTTTCGAAGCATGGCCTTGGAGTTCCACCCATCATCGTTCCAGGTACCCGTGATCACAAAATTTCCGTCTTGCGTCTCAATAACGTCTCTTGCCCACTCGTTGTTTCCGCTCGTACCATCCAACGTTTCCCACTCAATGGTTCCGGAACCATCCGTTTTCAAAAGATATACGTCTGGATAGCATCCGGGAAGCGTGTCGCACTCATAATACCCTGTTGCAATATAGCCACCATCGGACGTTTGCCGTACCTTATATAAAGAAGTTGAATTCTCATATATCTGGTGCCACTCTTTCTCGCCACTGGGATGGGTCTTGATCAAAAGACCGCTGTAGTTGGTCGCGCCGGAGATGATAAAGCCACCATCGGATACCTGCATGACGCACCAGCTCTCATCCGTTTCAGGGTTGCTGGATATCTCATAGGTCTTGAGCCACTTAATGGATACCCCATTGATCTCGAGACCATAATCACAGCTTCCATCATCAAAGGTTGAAAGGCTGTCATAATTTATCGCGGTGCTGTCCATGCATCCACAGACTGATGAACCATTAACGATGCCGGCGCAGTCTTCCGGATCACTACAGCTGAAATAAAAAACAGCTAAAGTAAAAACCAATAAATAACGTGTTCTATTTCTCATATTCTTTTATTCAATAAAAACACCCCTGGCTTCACCATCATACCAATCTTCCAATCCTTCAGGAACGTCGTACTGGTCAACAAGATAGTGCAGCTCACCATTGAGCCAATAGCAGGCGCTCTCGTAGCTGTAGTAGCTCGTATCCCGTGTTGCCGCTCCCACGGCGACAACGTTGCCGTCCGCCACACGAATATCATAAGCTTCTCCTTTTCCAAAATTGGTCAGGGGACCTCCTTCCAGGTCGTGTATGGTGCTGTTTCTCCAGTATTGCGGGAACGTTCCACCCGTGGTCTCTTCTTGGCCCCAAAATTCATACCAGTCCGTAGAGCCCGCAACGTAGACGTCGTCACCGTCTAAGGCAATTCCCCATCCCTTTGCTCCATAAATATCCATGCTCGAACCGCCAAGCGGCAGGTCGGTCCTGTTGCCGGCATTGCGCCAGTGACAGGCTTTAGGAACATACCCTGCAAAATTATCCGGTTTCATTGTGTAGCCCGCGTAATACCTTGTATTGCCATCCATAATGGCCATATCATTCACTTCTCCATCTCCGCCGCTGGGAATTGGAAGGTTTGTTCTATTGTTTCCATTTTTCCAAAAACAGGGTATGACATAATGACTATTGTTCAAGTAGTACCCTCCAACATATACATCGCCATTGCTACGGAGCCCAACAGCAAATGCCTGTGAATCTCCATTGGTGGTCAGAT
>CAYNPR010000179.1:0-3608 GCA_964399115.1 uncultured bacterium
T
The DNA here is from genome assembly GCA_964399115.1 of uncultured bacterium. Taxonomy (GTDB): domain Bacteria; phylum Fidelibacterota; class Marinisomatia; order Marinisomatales; family UBA1611; genus CAYNPR01. The sequence goes on from CAYNPR010000179.1 coordinate 2, forward strand.
ATGAAGAAAGAAAATTTGGCCGAAACATGTACGTTTTTTCAATCAAGCACATAACCTTTACGTACACGAAATCATTAATTCAGAAAATGGAAAAAACAAAATTAGGCGGAAAGGTCATTGGTTGGATTAAATCTAAAGTATCGTAAATTTAAATTATGTACATCCATCGTAACGTTTTTATTCTGCCCATTCTTCTAATTTTCTTCTTTTTGCATCTCTCTTGCACCGAAGAACCCTATGAAATACCGGAAGCGGATCGAACCCCACCCCATGCAATCATTCTTTCCCCTATTCCTGGACAATCCGTTTCCGGCAACGTGGACTTCACTGCTAGAGTAACGGATAATGACTTAGTCGACTCCGTACAATTTTATATTCAATCTGTTTCGGGAGAACAAGTACACGTCGGTACCGACATAACTTCCGAAAATGAGTTATTTACGTATATTTGGGAAACGGAAAATTATATTGAAGACGAAACCTATACCCTGTCTGTTATTGCCTATGATCCCACTGAAAACAGTTATGCGCCTTCTCCAATCTGGGTAATAGTGGACAATGAAGACAACGTTCCGCCTACCGCAGTTATCATCAATCCGATCAACGGACAATTGGTCAGTGGCATTGTGGACATTAAAGTGGAAGCATCTGATAATGGCAGCATCAAATCCGTTAGTTGTTATGTGGATGACGGTTTTCTGGGCAATGGAATTTTTATTGAATCGTCACAACTATATGTTCGGCAATGGAATACTCTGATCCCTGAAAACGGAGAGGATCTCATTCATTCCATCTACGTAACAGTAACGGACACAAATGATAACGTCACTACGGTACCATCCATCGGTGTGATAGTAGACAACTTTGATCCAGTAGATGTAACTCCTCCAACCGGCGCAATAATCTACCCTCCACCGGGCATGACAGTCAGTGATACGATCAATGTGACTGTGACGGCAAATGACGACGTTGCCATGGGTAAAGTGAAATTCTTTATTGACGGTGATAGTGTTTGGACCGAATCAACGGATACAGATTCTTCGGGTATATACGAATATCTTTGGGATACCACTCAGGAATCGGATGACATTGAACACATCATAGGTGTCATTTTATCTGATTCATCTGGAAATGAAACAATTTTAAATCCCATCTCCGTTTTGGTAGACAATCAAATAAATGACACGACACCACCCGTTGGAACAATCACGAATCCGATATCCGGCCAAACGGTGAGTGATACCGTGCGATTTAAAATCTGGGCAACAGATAATTATGGCATTGATGGCGTCGTATTCTTCATTGATGGAGATCTCCTAGGCGTAGATTTAACAGCAGATTCAACAAATGTATATGAATATTCTTGGGATACATCTTCCTTGGAAAACGGCAGCCAACACACTCTCTCCGCTCAAGTATTTGATCTTGCTGAAAACGTCACACACGTGCAACCGATCATGGTAACCATATCAAACTAAATGAAAAGATTTAAATATAGTGTTTTACTGACCTTTGTGCTGATGCTTAGCTGTGAAGGCCCCTATTTTGAAGTCCCTGAAGAACCGGATAATTCACCGCCTGTCATAACAATCACCAATCCGCCGGATCAAGCCACTTTATCGGATACCATTCTCATCAGTGTTTTTGCTTATGATAACGATGCGTTGAAATCGGTGACTGTTTATTTGAACGAATCAACTATTATAGACTCTTTAGCACCACCATCAAATGTACAGTTTCAATATGTGTGGGATACAAGAGACACGGTCTATGCCGAAGATGAATACCATACCATTTATGCAAGGGCTGAGGATCTATCCGGTAATATTAATCAAACCAACTCAATCCAGGTTATCATCGATAATGATGATAACGTAAGCCCGACTGGTGCGTTCGTCTTTCCTTATCACAATCAAACGGTTTTCGACACGTTAAAAATTAAAGTTGAAGCTAATGATAATGAAGGTGTCGATAGTGTGAAGTTTTATATTGACGATTCTCTTTTCTTCTCAGCTACAGAATCTCCTTATGAATATGATTGGAATACAACGGATCAAGATGAAGGCGTTAAGGCAATCCACGCAGACATTGCAGATTTAGCCGGGAACCGCATCACCATAGGGCCAATCAACGTTACCGTAAATAATATCGTAGAGGACAATATCTTCCCTACTGGAAATATTATATATCCTCCATCATCAGCAACAGTCTCCGATACGGTGGATATCTTTGTTGCCGCAAACGACAATATTGGTGTGGGATACGTGGACTTTAGTATTGATGGTACTTTAGTAGGGCAGGATACTGATTCTGCCTATACATATTCGTGGAATACTGTCGGAGAGACGGAAGACGCTGAACATATCATCAACGTAACAATCGTAGACTTAGATGGAAATGCGACAGCCTTATCCCCCATTATGGTTATTGTAAGTAATGAAGATGAATCGTCGGTGGACACAACACCTCCTGTGGTAGCCATACTTTCACCTGTATCCGGGCAAATAGTGGCTGACTCTTCTATTTTAATTGCTGGTTTTGCAGCCGATAATGTAGGAATCGAAACAGTTAAATTATATATCGACGATTCATTATCCGCGACTTTGGTCGATCCTCCCTATAGCTACCATTGGACCACGATCGGATATTTGAACGGCTCGGAACACACTATAAGAATGGAGGCAATAGATTTTGCTGGCAATCAATCAAACGCTCAACCGATATTGGTAACGTTTTACCGTTTTGCGATCGAAAATTTGTCTTTAACTGAAAACGAGGGAAGCATCACGTTAGGCTGGAGCCAAACGGCGAATGCAGTTGCATATAAGGTTTATCGCAATGGGCAGTTTCTATCTGAAACTTCAGAACAGACTTTTGTGGATAGTATTTCCGGAGGTGTAGAATATTGTTACCGAATCTCTCCAGTAAATGCAAACGGATCAGAAGGTTTTCTATCTATTGAACAATGCGGCATAGCACTTTTACCCGCTCCAGACACTTTCAACTATTCCGTTAACCAAAGTGATATACTTTTAGTGTGGAGTAATGTCATCAACGCTGTCGGTTATGATATAGCCAGAGATGGTTTAGTGGTCTGGACTGATACTACAACGTCTATGATGGATTCTGGTTTGGTGGAGGGTACACCATACATTTACAACGTCACGGCTTATGATTTCCAAGGAACCCGTGGCACTACATCTGAACCATTAAGTGTATCGACAGATGACTCAGTAACAGCAACGCAGCTCACTATTGAACCAGGGGAGGGGCTTTTCAATCTCAACTGGTCCAGTGTTCCAGCTGCCCAGACGTATCGTGTTTACCTGGACGACGTATTTCATGCGGAAACGTCTGAATTGTCGTATACAATTGATCTTTCCGGCGGATCTACACACTGTTTTATCGTGAACGCAGTCGACGAAAATGGTACGGTGGGGCCTCCCTCCAACGAAGAATGCGGCGAAGCACTGTTCCCCGCTCCCGAAAACTTCTCCGGCAGCGTATCCCAAAACAACATATCGCTTTCTTGGGCAATCGTAGAAAATGCATCATCCTATTTGTTGAAAAGAGACGGAGCCGATATTTATTCGGGAACCGATCTTTC
>CAYNPR010000180.1:0-3602 GCA_964399115.1 uncultured bacterium
AGTTCCTGAACCATGGAATAGGGATGGCCGCTCCAGCCTCGAATGAGTTTTACGTTTTTTGGAAGGTCTTCAGATAAAATATTCCGCCCGGAATAATGAGCGTCTTTTACCCAGATCTCCTTGGTACCGGCATCTGCGGCACCTTTGCAGGCCGCCACAACTTCTTGGGTCATTCTTGCCTGAAATTGAGTGTAAACGGAAGGTTTGTTGTGATCCACTTCGTCCCAGTGAGTCACGCCGGTGATGCCTTCCATGTCTGCGCTGATATAAACTTTCATTTTTTCCTGATTATTAGGAGCGGGAAACTAAACTGAGTTTCTCCAAAAAAAAACCAACATGCGGGGCTTTTGTAGTCAAAAATTGCTAATCCGTTAATAAATCAGCCAACAGTGACCGTCTTTCCGCATCTCCTAACAGGAACTTGTAGCTATAGTCCTTATAGTCAATCACCAGTTCAACTGGTTGGTCTTGATCTTGAAATACAGTCATCGCTTCAGCATTAAACTGAAACTGAACGTAATGTATAGAGCTGATCTTATTTTTTTCTTCTCGGTCTGCTTCAAACTTCGCAGGAATGGCGGCGCTCCCAACCTTAAAATACACACTATCCCCTTTTGTGAGACCAATGAACCCGTTCAGGACTGAACGAATCTGGGCATTTTCTGTCACTTCAATGAACAAAGTGGCGCTCAGACAATCTTTCATAGGCAACAGAGAATTATACACAGCGATCTCTTCTTCGATCTGGTGATCGTGCACCATTCGTTCCGCCCGCATCATCTCTTGGATCTGGAACATCATTGTTTTACGGTTTTCAAACGTAACTGTTATGTTGGGCCCCAACGAAATACGGCGATGTTTTTTATAAGCCACAATGTCCGCACGATAATTTTTTCGAACTTTCTCGTATTCTATAATGTTCATCAGATCAGCAAGGACAATGGGTTTCATTTCATCTCCTAAATTTGGTCAAAACCGTAGGCCTTGTATAATTCCACCACCGGGTGACTGGGCGCAACACTGCCTGTACTGGCCTGCTTCAACTGATGGCTCGCCAGGGAACAATCCGAGCAAACACGGTCCGCTTCCTTTTGACCTAGGTCATTCACACAGCGTTCGGCAACCTTTATGGATTCATCGAAATTTTCCTCTTTCATGCCCCAACCACCATCCATACCGCTGCAGCGATTGACCAGGTTCACCTTGGTATTCGGAACCAGTTTTAAAATATCACGACCTTTGAAACCCATCTGCTGCGCTTTTAAATGACAGCTCACGTGATAGTTCACCACACCGACTTCATTCTTGAAATCAGTCTTCAGTTTGTCTTGCTTATGGAGATAAGCCAAGTATTCTGAAATATCAAACGTGTTTTCTGAAATTTTCTGGATCTTTTCATTTAATCCCAAGTAGTCCGGGTATTCCTTTTTAAGCGCCAAGCTGCAGGTGGGCGGGCCAGTTACCACGATCTTATATCCTTCATCAACCCACTGGACTAATTCTTCAACGTTCGGCTGGGCTTGGTTCTTAAAACCTTCGAAATCTCCGGGACTGAGGTACGGTGCTCCACAGCACTGCTGAGGCGGGTAACTGCATTCCACACCGTTATGTTCCAGGATCTCAACTGCGGCTTTTCCCAACTCAACATCATGGGCATTGGTAAAACAGGTTCCGAAGATCACAACTTTATCAACCGGATCTTCGATATTGGATTCATGATCCTTGAACCATTCGGCGAACGTGTTCATCTGGAATTTTGGCAGGATTCGCCTGCGATGGATCCCAACAATCTTTTCCATAAAGAATCGTACAATACCGATCCGATTGGAGAGATTGAGAATCGGACCAAACAACGAGCCCAACTTTCCCGTAAGATCGGTGTTCGATAGAAATTTGTCGTTTGCCCTTATTCCCCTTTCCTTGGTACGGATGGCCTGGGCACGGGTCATCAATTTTGGGAAATCCAATTGAAATTCATGTTCTTTCCCCGGCGTATAAGGACAGAGAAGTTCACAGAGCTTGCACTGGTAGCAAAGATCAATCACACCCCAGCGCTGGTCATCGGTCAGATCGGACACTTCACCCCGAAATTCAACTTCTGCGCTGGCTTCCACAGCGTGCTCGCCTTCCGGAAGATCAAGGTAATCATCCCGTTCATCCCGTTCAGAGATCCTGCCTGCTGCAACAGCTTCGTCCCTTTTCTGATCGCCAGCCTCATCCACAGCGTCAAATAGAGATGGGAAGGACGGGCAAAGGTTAAAGCACAACCTGCAGCCAATGCAGACATCAAAAACGCGATCTAATTCCTGATTGAATGAAGCCGAATCCCAGTATAAGGGATCAGTGACGTCATAGATGGTTTGGCTGTTATCTGAATGGTTTAACATAGAAGATAAAATATAAGGCAATGAATCATGGAAGTGAATTCCGGGCCCGCTGTGGCCCGGAATTCATCCATTTTATTTAGAGTGCATCAAGCGTTTCCTGGAACTTGCCGGCGTGCGATTTCTCTGCACGGGCCAAGGTTTCGAACCATTCGGCTATCTCATCAAATCCTTCTTCGCGGGCAGTTTTAGCGAAACCAGGGTACATTTCCGTGTACTCATACGTTTCACCGGCAACAGCCGCAGCCAGATTCAATCCCGTGTCACCTATGTCCTTTCCGGTAGCTGGGTCGCCGCCGCCTTGCTTTTCCATGAACTCCAGGTGGCCAAAGGCATGACCGGTTTCACCATCAGCTGTATTCTTAAAAACACTCGCTGCTTCAGGGTAGCCTTCAATATCTGCCTGGCGGGCAAAATACATGTAGCGACGGTTGGCCTGTGATTCTCCCGCAAAAGCAGATTTCAGGTTTTCGTGTGTTTTACTTCCTTCTAGGGACATGCTGTGCTCCTTTATTAAGCGTGTTCGTTACAAGTGCCGATGAGGGTCGTCTCCATGTCATCGACTTCAAAATTATATTTTTTCTTAACTGTTTTTTTAATGTCGGTTTCTGGTATTTGCACATCTATGAGATTGCCACATTTCTTGCATTTTAAATGGTCGTGGGGATCCCGGTTCCAATCGTACCTGGCAATGGAACCATCGTAGATGGTTCTAATTATACTTTCATCGTTTAATTGTTTCAAGTTTCTGTACACGGTACCTAGGCTGATATTGGGGGCTGATTTTTTGACTTCACCGTAGATCCAGTCTGCAGTAGGATGTGAGTTTGTGGAATAAACGGTCTCTCTGATCAACTCCCTCTGATGACTGTATCGCATATCTGAAAGTAAAAATAAATAGTAATAATTCCTATTAATAGATAATTGATTTGTATATTTTGGCTGAAATTTAAACCAATAATGGAAGGAATAAACAATGGCTAAATACACATGTGAACATTGTGGCATGGGTGTGACAGATATGAAATGCGCCAAATGCGGCAGTGATCTCGTTCACGGTCATATTACGACAGACGACGGCACGAAAGTTGCGGTTGCCAAATGTCCGGAAGGCCACGGGAAAATCAAGTCCCCCATGTGCTGTGGGCATGACATGAGTTGCAAACTCAGTTAATCGTTTTTACTAAATAAGAAAAAAACCCGCCAATTAGCGGGTTT
>CAYNPR010000181.1:0-3556 GCA_964399115.1 uncultured bacterium
TGGCGTTGGACCAGGTTGAAGACCCTCAAAATTTTGGTCAAATTATCCGTACTGCGGAATGTGCGGGAATTGACGGTATCCTCTTTCCAAAGCATCATTCATCCCCGATCACGGATGCGGTACTGCAAGTGAGCCAGGGAGCATTTGTGCATATGCCGTTGTATGAAGTCACCAATTTGAGACATGAGTTTGACCAGTTGAAAAAAGATGACTTTTGGATCGTGGGTCTGGAAAACAGCATTGACGCAAAACCTTGGCATGAGATTGACTATAAAGAGAAGACCGTGATCGTGGTCGGCAGTGAGGGGAAGGGAATCCGGGAAAAGGTTCTTGAAGCGTGTGATTTTCATGCCACAATCCCCATGCAGGGGAAAACCAATTCCCTGAACGTGTCGGCGGCGGTTTCCGCCATTTTATTTGAACGGCTGAGGCAGGTCCAGGAGACACGGTAATGCCATCTACACACGATTACGATTTTGATAAACGGAATGAGGATGTCAAGGTTTACGTCAATGGTGAATTTTTTCATCGATCCGAAGCAAAAGTGTCCGTCATGGACAGCGGATACTTATTGGGCGACGGTGTTTGGGAAGGGATTCGGGTGCATAAAGGCCACCTTATCCATTTGGATGCACATTTGGATCGGCTCTTTACCGGTGCTGAATCCATTGCTATGGATATTGGTTTATCCCGAGAAAAAATGGAAACTGCCATCCGGGAAACATTGGAAATGAATGAAATGGAATCCGACGTTCACCTTCGTCTGATTGTTTCCCGAGGAATCAAGAAAACACCGTACCAGAGTCCAAAGGTTACCATTGGGAAACCCACGGTTGTCATCATCCCGGAATACAAGAAGGCCAGCGAGGAAGTGAAAAAAAAGGGCATTGTCCTGGCCACGGTTAAAACACGGCGCGACCATTCCATCCAGGATCCAAAGATCAATTCCTTAAGCAAGCACAACTGCATTTCCGCTTGTATCGAAGCCGATCGCCTGGGAGTGGACGAAGGCCTCATGCTGGATCCCCATGGATTTGTGGCCACATGCAATTCCACCAATTTTTTCATTATTCGGGACGGGGAAGTGTGGACGTCTACCGGTGAATATTGCCTGAATGGCGTTACCCGCGCTTCAGTAATCCGACTTTGCAGAGAAAATGACATTCCCGTGTTTGAGAAAAATTTTGTTGTGGAAGACGTCCATACGGCGGATGAGGTATTTGTGACCGGAACCTTTGCCGGCGTGATTCCGGTTATGTCCGTGAATGGAAAAAAAATCGGTGATGGAATTCGCGGACCGATAACGCAGAATCTTCAGGACTGGTATGCCCTGGATATTGAAAAACTGACTGCAGATTCATGACAGAGCAAGAAATTCGTATCGCCATGTGGTCGGGACCGCGCAATATTTCCACGGCCATGATGCGATCTTTTGAGAATCGCCCAGACACAACCGTCATTGATGAACCTTTCTATGGACATTATTTAGATAAGACTGGACTGAATCATCCCGGTCGTGAAGATGTGATCGCTTCCCAAAGCGCCGACTGGGATGAGATTGCCGAATTGCTGTCGGGACCGATCCCCGGAGGAAAACCCATCTGGTACCAAAAGCATATGGCACAGCACAACCTGGAAGAATGTGATCTTGCCTGGACCATAAACGTGACGAATTGTTTTTTAATCCGAGATCCCAAAGCAGTTATCGCCAGCTATGGCAAACGATTTCCAATTGAGAATGAGCGTCTTCTGGGGTATGTCCAGCAGGTTGAACTTCTGGAAATAATCGAAAACAATACCAGCAAAACTCCACTTATCTTGGATGCAAAGGATATCTTGGAAAATCCGGAAAGAATGTTGAAGGGATTCTGTGATCGGATCGGCATTAAATTTTTTGACAATATGTTGTCTTGGTCTGCCGGTAAGAGAAAAACTGATGGTGTGTGGGCGCCTTACTGGTACAATCAAGTGGAAGAGTCCACGGGGTTTAAACCATATTTAGAAAAGGAGATCAAACTGGAAGATGGAATATTGCCTGTTTATGAAAAGTGCTTAAAACATTATCAGGTTTTATACGGGAGACGGGTTACTTTTTAAAAAAAGTTAAGTCAGTTTAGTTTTGCACTGCAGTGGCTACAGAATTTTGCATCATTAGCAAGTCCTTCTTTACCGCACACAATACAGCGCTGTTTTTTAGGATCCTTCGCAGCAAAAGTGATCTCAGCTGTTACTATCCCTGTCGGGACTGCGATAATACTGTAACCAAGAATCATGATAAAAGATGCAAAAGTCTGACCCAAACTCGATTGCGGTAAAATATCGCCATATCCAACAGTAGTCAGTGTAACAATTGCCCAGTAGATACTGCGAGGAATACTATCAAATCCAGCCTTTCCTCCTTCAATCAGATACATAATTGAGCCCATGATTGTTACGATATTCAGCACAAAAAAAAGCCAAATAAAAATTTTTCTGCGGCTGGCAATCATGGCTTTCAACAACAGATCTCCTTCACCCATAAACTGGACGAGTTTCAATACCCGAAAAATGCGCAGGACACGCAAAACGCGGATAACGACAAAAACTTCAGTGCCCGGTATAAAATAACTCAGATAGGTAGGCAAAATTGCTAATAAGTCAATTATACCAAAAAAACTAAAAATATAACTAAAAGCTCTCCTAATAGAGAAAATACGGAGTAGATATTCCACTGTAAACATGATCGTAAAGGTCCACTCCGCAATTCTAAAAATGTGGCCGTATTGCTGATTAAACTCTGCTACACTGTCTAAAAGAACAGTAATGACACTCAGGATAATGGAAATAATCAGTACCACATCGAACATTTTGCCCGGCCAAGTGTCCGTACCGAAAATAACAATTTTAATTTGTTCTTTGAAAGTAGTACCCATGCTAAATTAGTGTTGATTCCATTTATTTACCTGAAATGAAGCTCTATGGAATCTATATCTAAACCCATAAACAAAAAATACCGCTGGATGAAAGAATGTAAAAGTTTTTCTATCCCACTTTTTTGTTCCATTAGCCATTCATAGATAACATTATTTGCGTAAGTCCAGCTCCACGAATTATACCCGAAACCTTCATATACCGCCAATTCCATTTTTTCAGGGAGTCGGTATCACCGTCAGAAAATCCTGACGATATTGAAGCAGGGCTTTATAAATGCGTACATTAACCATTGCCCCGGTTATGCCCGTATGCTCTACCGCAACGTGAGGCTCATCCTTGATCTTGTATCGGTCCATGATCCAGTTGCCGTTCAGATCCCGAAGGCCGAGCCCCCAGGCCATGGAAGGGATATCCAGGATAAAATAGTAATATAATTCCCGCCAGGTTTTGTTTGCCGACCGAAACAGGTGATCCAAGAAAGCAGCGTCGAAATGGGAATTGTAAGCTACCATCAATACATGTTTTTCCCCGGTTACCCGCCGATGAAAGCCTATGATGCTGTCCACAGCCGAAACCTGATCTAGGGCATCAAGTTGCGTCCATTTATCAGCGTCAAAAGCATTCACTGCCTTAGCGCCCGGCG
>CAYNPR010000182.1:0-3530 GCA_964399115.1 uncultured bacterium
GTCTCGAAGAGCAGGCAGGTCCAAAGTAACGGTTTTTAACCGATAATAAAGATCCTGACGGAATTGCTCCTTTTTCACCAAGTCCCCCAAATCCTTGTTGGTTGCCGTAATAATTCGAACGTCTGTTTTGCGGGTTTTGGCTTCACCTACACGCATAAATTCACCGCTTTCCAAAACCCTGAGAAGTTTTACCTGCGTTTCCAATGGAGTTTCACCTATTTCATCCAAAAAGATGGTTCCTTTATTCCCTTCTTCGAAATATCCTTTTCTGTCTTCTCCGGCACCGGTAAAGGAACCTTTTTTATGGCCAAAAAGCTCTGATTCAATAATCCCAACGGGAATAGCACCACAGTTCACAACAACCAGCGGTTCATTGCTCCGCTTGCTTGCTTTGTGGATGGCTTTTGCAACCACCTCTTTTCCCACTCCCGATTCTCCCGTAATTAAAACGGAAATATCTACCGGTGCAATCTGGGCAATCATTTCAAGAACCTGACGAATTCCATCGGAAGTTCCTATGATTCCCGATTGCTTTTGAAGTCTGTCTACATCAATTATCATGACATTGCTCCTGGATAATTAAATCATGCTGAGTCTGACGAAGCATGAACTTTAGGATTACACCCTTTATCGCATTTAGCGTGACACGAAATAATTTCATTTATAAACCTCCCATGCTGAACGAATTAAGGTTTCTAGGTCTGAATATTCAGGTTTCCATTTCAATAGTGCGAATGCTTTGTTTGACGTTGCCAGAACCGTATCCGGATCTCCCGGTCTGCGGCCAATAACGTCATAATTAATTTTATTTGCCGAAACGGATTCAGCCTTTTGGATGACTTCCAATACAGAATGTCCTTCACCCGTAGCCAAATTCACAATCAAGTCCAAATCATTTTCCTGAATATATTCTATGGCTTTCCAATGTCCCGTCGCCAAGTCATTCACATGGATGTAATCCCGTACACCGGTTCCATCATGGGTACCGTAATCATTTCCGAATACTTCCATCCCACTTCGAATTCCAGATGCCACCTCCATGACGATTGGAATCAAATTCTGGGGCTTTCTCTCTTTTCCACGGATTCGTCCTTTCACATCGTATCCTGCTGCATTGAAATACCGTAATGCCGAAAATCGTATCCCTTTCAGTTTACTGAACCAAGCTAAATTTTTCTCTATCTGGAGCTTTGTCTCTCCATAATAGTTGATGGGTTCCGTGGGATGATCTTCATCCATGGGTAAATATTGCGGTATTCCGTATATGGAAGCTGTGGAGGAGAAAACAAAATGCTTTATATTATGTCGATCACAGGCATTGATGAGATTGATAGTCCCAGTCAGATTGTTCTTAGCATATTTCGCAGGATTCGTCATGGATTCGCCTGCCGCTTTCCACGCTGCAAGATGAACAACACCGTCAAATCCATTTGAACAAACTTCATCCAAATTCGACTCATTTAGGGTTGATCCTTTCATAAAGGTGGCCCTGTCGTCAATATTCTCTTCCAAGCCGAGAGACATATCATCCAATATGGTAACATCGTTCCCTCGATCAATCAATTCGTAAACGACATGGGAACCTATATAGCCTGCTCCGCCTGTGACTAAAATTTTCATGCTAAGGTCATTCCCAGATCTTTTTCAAATTCCTGAATTTCGTCCCGGATTTTGGCAGCCTTCTCAAATTCAAGATTTTCAGCAGCCTCCAACATGGCTTTTCGCAATTCAATCAATATCATTTGTTTCTCCGATTCAGGAAGGATATCCTTACCGTAACCGGGAATGTATTCCTCCTTTTCACCGTACATGGAATCGGCAACTGCAGTCGTAAACATAATTTCATCCATTGATTTATAAATGGATTTCGGTTTTATGTTGTGTTTTTGGTTATGTTTCTTTTGGGTTTTTCGTCGTCGACTAGTCTCTTCGACCAAATGAGTCATCGCATCAGTCGTTTTATCACCATATAAAATCACCAACCCATCTATATGCCTGGCGGCTCTTCCCGCCACCTGCAGCAAGGAACTTTTCGATCGAAGAAAGCCCGCTTTATCCGCATCCAAAACAGCCACAAGACTCACTTCAGGCAGATCCAATCCTTCCCGCAATAAATTGATTCCCACCAATACGTCGAACTCTCCCATTCGCAGTTCTCTCAGTCTCTGAACCCGTTCCAGGGTAGCAATATCGGAATGCAGGTATTGTACGCGGATATTCAACCCGGCTAAATATTCCGTAAGATCCTCCGCCATTCGTTTTGTAAGCGTTGTCACCAAGGTTCGTTCGTTCAGCTTTGCGCGATATCGAATTTCTCCCACGAGATTATCAATCTGCCCTCTCGTTTTTCGAACGTCAACCTCCGGGTCCAATAGTCCAGTTGGCCGGATGATTTGTTCAATCACGACACCATTACACAATTCGAGTTCACGATTCGATGGAGTGGCAGACGTGAAAACCATTTGATTTTGAGCTGCAAAGTATTCATCATATTTCATGGGACGATTATCCAATGCGCTGGGCAGGCGGAATCCATGTTCCACCAAGGTTTCCTTCCTAGCTCTGTCTCCATTATACATGCCTTGGATTTGGGGTAAAGTGACATGAGATTCGTCCAGGATCGTCATGAAATCATCAGGAAAAAAATCTATCAAGGTAAATGGTTTTTCACCTTTTTTCCGTCCGGAAAAATATCTCGAATAATTCTCAATTCCGGAACAATATTCCAGTTCCACCATCATTTCAATATCAAAATTGGTTCGTTGTTCCAATCGCTGCGCTTCCAATAATTTATTGTTGGAACGCAATTCATCAAGCCGCTCAGTCAATTCCTGCCGGATTTCACCTATGACTTTCATTGTTGTTTCTCGATCTGTGACAAAATGTTTGGCTGGAAAAATGACAATTGAATCCAAAGATTCCTTTATTTCGCCCGTCAAGGAATCAAATCTTGTAATCGTGTCCACGTCGCTGCCAAACAATTCTATGCGAATGCAGGCATCTTCGTAAGCCGGAAAAATTTCCAACACGTCGCCCCTGACCCGTACATTGCCTCGTTCAAGAACCTTGTCATTTCGGGCATAATGAATATTGATCAATTTGGATAGAAACTTCCTGCGATCCAGGGTATCGCCTGTGGAAACTTTCACACTGCCTTTGCTGTATTCATCGGGCGAACCGATCCCATAAATGCATGAAACGGAACTGATCACAATTACGTCCTGCCGTGACATAAGCGAACTTGTTGTTTTCAGCCGCAGTTTATCTATCTCTTCATTTACGGAGGCATCCTTTTCAATGAACGTATCGGTGACAGGCAGATATGCTTCCGGCTGGTAATAATCGTAATAGGAAATAAAATATTCAACGGCATTGTGCGGGAAAAGTTGCTTGAATTCCCCATACAACTGTGCCGCCAACGTTTTGTTATGGGACATGATCAAGGTTGGGCGTTGCACTTCCTGTATCACATTGGCCATGGTAAACGTCTTCCCGGAACCCGTGACTCCCAACAAGGTCTGGAATTTGTC
>CAYNPR010000183.1:0-3521 GCA_964399115.1 uncultured bacterium
AGCGTAAACGGAACCATTCTCCGTCCAGGCAATGAAAAGGCAGTTCATCCCTTTTCCGGCCATCATGTCTGATTTGGGACTGCCGGAGTTGGTGACTGTTACGGTTCCGTCCATCCAGACCAAATTTCCATCCGCATCCAATCGAGCAGCGTAGATATCACCGTTCATATTGGTGCTTTGCTGAATATAGGCCGAAATCATCTCTTCGCCGAATCCTGCCATGGATAGGTCAAGATAGTCGTAACTACCGTTCAGCGCTACCACAGCGGTTCCGGTTGATCCCCAAAGCCGATTCCCGCCACTGTCCAGCCGTTGAGCGTAAACCCCATGCTGGGATTGACCGCTGTTGGCTTCTCTCCAGACCGCCATGAGTTCCTGCGTTTCCTCACCAACAGCAAGCATGGGCGAGATGCGGAAGTTGCTTGAATTGGTTGACAGATCCACTCCGCCTGTCCATGCCAGCGCACCTTCTCCCGTGATATGCTGCGTCACGGCATTCTGCACATTCCCGGAAAACTGCGTCCACGCGGAAAAGCTGCCGCCGCCAGCTTCAGCCACAGACTGCTGCGACCAGTTCCCCATTGGGAAAACTACAGGTCCCGCTGCCACAATAGGGAACATCCATTGGGGATTGCCGTCTAGGTCGTATGTCTGCAGGTACAACTCGGAATTATAATAGGGAGGCGAACCCGTCTGCCGGATCCACTGGATCAACACATTGCTTTCCACAGTGACGGTGGGTTGGGGCGAGACCAGGGATGCGTTATTATCTTCAATTTGAATCCCATCGCCCCAGAGCAGTGTACCGTCAGATGAAATACGCTGAAAAAGAACGGTATTATTGTTGTGCGTACACGTCACGACCACGCTGTTATCAGGCAGTACCGTCAATCGAGGCGACATGTTGCTTGCACCGAAAGCAGTGACCGCCACTCCATCTTCTCCCCATAGCATGGAGCCGTCTGGGGCAATTTTCCAGGCATATACTTCCCAAATACCCGTCCGTTCGTCCACGGTGGTAATAATGGCGTTGTCATCTCCGTCCACCGCAAGGTTCAGATGGTACACGGCAATCCAGGAAGAATTGTTATTATCACTCACCAGCATGTTGATTGCACCAATTTGAGCTTCCCCTGCTGCATCAAGCCGCTGGATATAAACATGGTAGTTCCCATCAGTAAGCCAGGCAACGTAAACCCCTCCATCGGAAGTGGCTGCCACCTGCGCTTGAATGCCGCTACCAAGCGATTGAGGGGAGGCCGGATCGGTGGACCACTGAGCGGAGGTAACAGTAATAAACAGAAGTGATGCTATAATTAGAAGTATCTTTTTCATATACAACTCCTTGATATCTATCCAAATCTACCCATCATCTATACAAACAAAAAACCCCATGAATGTGGGTCTATCATATCATTGAATCTCGTTTTAAAATCATATCATACTTATCGAGTTTTTCTCCATATCCATTTTTTGATATTTGTTTGACTATAAAGCCAAACTTTTCAAAAAACCTATAGGTGTGTTGACTTGTGTCTAAAAAAATTTCAGTATCTGGATAATTATTTTTTATGTGATTTAATCGATATTTAAGCAGTTCACTACCATATCCTTTATTATGGTATTGACGATGTACCAACCCCCAAGATAAACCTACTTTTGTTACTGACTTATTTATGCCATATCCACCACAAGCCACAATATTGGATTTTTTGAATAAAACAAAATATATCTTGTTATCTCTGGATAAATAATCTTCATAATCTGAGTGCTCACTAGGGAGAATATATTTTGGAGTATTACTTTGTATAATCCTTATACAATTCTCAAAATACTTAGAATTATAAGGTACTATTCTCATAGACATCCAAATCTACCCATCATCCTACAAACAAAAAACCCCACGAATATGGGGCTTGATGTTGTTAATCATTAGTTAGCAATATATTTCAGTGCTGGAATCTCATCTATACTTTTCCCCAGATTTTCCAATTCAAATCTGATCGAAGGTGTGAGTTCATGATTTGGAAATCTATCAAGAAATAACTTATACTCTATTTCCGCACTTTTGTAGTCATTCAATATGTTGGCGAAAACGAAACCAATCATAAATTGGGCGTCGGGCTCCTGAATGGAACCGGCATAATCATCAATCACTTTACGATACGATAGTATTGCCGTTTCGAAATCCCGCAAATCATTCATATAAATATCTCCAATTATGTACTGTCCCTTGGGCGTTAAAACGTGCTGGGGATGTTTATCCGTCATATACACGAGATAATCCAAGGCTTCCTTTATCATTTTCCGTTTTCGGAGAGATTCCACGTTGTTCAAAATAAAATCAGGAAAATTTTCAATCTCTTTCTTTGCCTGTTCCGCCTGAACGGAGTTGGGATATTTATCCACCGTATGTTGAAGCGCTTCAAATCCAGATGAAAGATCATTGTTCAAGTTCAGGTGAATCGTCGACAGTTTATATTGCGCCAGGGCTGCGAGACTATCCTCGGGATACTTGGAAATAAGAGAATTTAAATCGTCGACTGCAGCATCAATGTCGTTGGTTTTCAGGTTTTCATCGGACATTTCCAATAATTGAACAGCGGTAAATATTTTTTCAAAAATTATTTTTCGTTTTAATTCGGTACCATTTTTGTAAGTGATTTCAATATGTTTTAATCCATCATCATACCAGAAAGTCCATTTTCCATTTCGGCCATGTCGAGGTAAACCTATCTGGTCTTTGTCAGTTCCATTACCTTCTTTATAAAAGCCCTTTGCTTTTGGATTACCATTTATAAAATAATATTTCCATGGCCCATTCATTAATCCTTTTCTATAACTGCCTGTACTGTCCGTTCCGCCATCCTGATTCCACCAAGCCCATCTGCCATTCTTTAACCCGTTTCTATATCTGCCATTCAATTTTTTCTGACCGTTATCGTATAAGTCAAAAACACTCCCAGTAAATGGCTTCTCTTTATTCGGTGCATATAGAAGTCCATCTCTATTAACTAGATTATTAATATCGATTCTAGATTGCCCCCAAACCAATCCAATAAATAATAGAAGTAGAATGCGATTAATCATATCAAAATCTACCCATCATTATCTTTACAAACAAAAAACCACATGGGTATGTCTACCTGTGATCAGTCAATCCATCACGCACCGAATAGAGTACCCGTTTTGCTTAAGGCGGTAATGCCAATTCATTTTCGTGTCGGCATAATACAGTTTCCAGTACCATGCGTAACTGCTACTGTGCTCCGTAGATGACCAAAAGGTACCGGAGTTCCCCATATGTTTATAATCACCATTGTGGTAGCGGTAACCACTCGGAAGGGCTGTAAAACCACTCTCGTTGGTTGCTCCTTCGTTTGGTTTTTTCCATAACCCATCTTTATCGTCTTTCGTTCCGCGTGATTTTAATTTTCCTCCGTCACCACTTAATAATTTTTCCAACTCTTTCCACTCGTCAAGTGTTGGGATATGCCAACCTTTGGGGGCAAGTCCCCTTT
>CAYNPR010000184.1:0-3503 GCA_964399115.1 uncultured bacterium
ATTCTCGTTTATCATCTGATCGGTTTCATTCTTGGGGAGCATTGTTCGGTATTATATCATTTATGGAATATGGTTATTTAGAACAATTTGAAAAACAGATCAAATGATTCCAATTTGGTCGCAGTAATTATATTATAAATTGATGGAACAGAATATTTTATGTTAAAGAAATTATTATCTTCGACTTTCTGGGCAATGTTGTTTGCCCAAACACCAACGGAAATCGAAGACCCCTCCATAGTTGAAATAAACAAATTACCGCCCCGGGCAACCTTTTTCAATTTTGAGTCTAAGGCTCTCGCCAAAATTGGGAAGAAATCCCAATCAAAATATTATCAATCCCTGAACGGCACCTGGAAATTCAATTGGGTTAGGGATCCGGCAAATCGCCCGTTAGATTTTTTCAAGTCTAATTATGATGATTCCGGATGGTACAATATTTCTGTCCCTGCCAATTGGGAAATCAATGGCTTTGGTGTACCCGTTTATTTAAATCATCCTTACGAATTTTCCTATAATCCTGATCCACCCAATATCCCCGATGGATATAACCCTGTTGGTTCTTATCGCAAAGAATTTTTCATGCCTGCACCGTGGGTAGGTCGACGAATTGTCATTCATTTTGGTGCCGTAAAATCCGCCTTTTTTATTTGGGTCAATGGTCAAAAAGTCGGGTACAGCCAAGGGAGTAAACTCCCAGCAGAATTTGATATTACCGAATTTGTTAAAACTGGGAAAAATGGTGTTGCTCTTGAAGTCTATCGCTGGTCAGATGGTTCTTATTTAGAGTGTCAGGATTTCTGGCGCATTAGCGGCATTGAACGGGATGTTTATTTGGCAGCAGAACCGAAAATTCGTATTGCTGATTTTTGGGCCAAGACACCTTTGGACGATCAATTTAAACATGGTGAATTACAACTGGATATTGATTTAGTAAATGACTCGAAGGAAGATCAAAATTTCACTGTTCACACAGAATTAATCCAATCCAATGGCAGGCGTATTTTCAATAAATCTGACCGTATATCTATCACAGCAAATTCCTCATTAAATCATATTGTAAAGAAGATGATTCGTTATGTAGACCAATGGTCGGCGGAGAATCCAAATCTTTATACACTGAACATTACATTAAAAAATGGATACGATGTGATTACCACCATTACAAACAAAATTGGCTTCAGGACCATCGAAGTTTCAGGGGGACAATTATTGGTGAATGGTCAAGCCATTTTAATCAAAGGTGTAAATCGGCATGAGCACGACCCAAAAATGGGACATGTTATTAGCCGGGAATTGATGAAAAAAGATATTCAACTCATGAAAGAATTCAACATCAATACTGTGCGAAACAGCCACTATCCAACCGATCCTTATTGGTACGAACTATGCGATAGATATGGTATGTATGTCATTGATGAAGCCAATATTGAAAGTCACGGTATTGGGTATCATCCTGACCGGACATTGGGGAATAAACAAGAATGGGAGACCGCACATTTAATGCGAATCCAGCGCTTGGTGGAACGGGATAAAAATCACCCTTCTATTATTTTATGGTCCATGGGAAACGAAGCCGGTGATGGTGTAAATTTCGTTGTTGCCTCCGATTGGATTCATCAAAGGGATCCGTCACGGCCGGTCCATTACGAACGTGCTTTGGATCGGGACCATGTTGATGTCTATACGCCCATGTACACTGGTGTGGAATGGCTGAAGAAATATGTCGAGAAAGAGCACGATCGGCCCCTAATCATGTGTGAATATATGCACGCCATGGGAAACAGCCTGGGCGGAATGGCAGATTATTGGAAACTCATTCGAAAAGAGCCCCAGCTTCAGGGTGGCTGTATTTGGGATTGGGTGGATCAGGGATTGGAAAAAGTTTCTGAAACGGGACAAACATATTTTGCTTATGGTGGCGATTTTGGTCCTACAGGAACACCCAGCGATGGAAATTTTCTCATCAATGGATTGGTCCAACCGGATCGCAGACCAAATCCACATTTCTATGAAGCCAAAAAAGCTTACCAAAATTTTGTGGTTAAACCATCTGGCATGAGTGAGTTTTTGGTGGAAATCACCAATGAACACTTTTTTACTCATTCTGATGAATATAAAATTTCCTGGCTGGTGAAATCAAATGGCAAAACACTTCAATCAGGGATTTTAAAGGATTTTGATCTTGAACCGCAGGAAAGTAAAAAAGTCCTAATCCCTGCCAAGACAATTCAAATGGTTCCAATAGAAGAATACTTTCTTGAAATTGAATTTAGATTAAAAGACCAAAATGGACTGTTGCCGAAAGGATATTTGGTTGCCTGGGAACAACTTCCTTTGTTGAATCTCAATACCTCGAAAAGGAAATATGTGCCTCTTGAGTCTGAGAAACATCCTATTTTTAAAGATGTGACTGAAACCGATCAGGCGGTAGAAATTCTTGGAAATTACTTTGAAATTATTTTTTCAAAAACTACCGGAACTTTAGAATCCTGGACTTATGAGGGGAATAACATGCTTTTGGAAGGACCGATGCCCAATTTTTGGCGTGCACCGACAGATAACGATTTTGGGAATCGGATGCCGGAACGAATGGCAGTGTGGAAACAAGCAACCGATGAACCAATCATAAAACACATAAAAGTAGATGCCTATAATACTGGTGTTGGGGTTGAAGTTTTTTTTGATTTTCCCCCAATTAAATCAACAGGATCAATACTTTATATGGTTTATGGAGATAGCAAAATTCTGGTTCACTACAAATTTGATTCAGGGAAAGATGACTTGCCCAATATCCCCAAAGTAGGACTTTCCATGCAGATTCCCAAGGAATTTGATACCATGACATGGTTTGGCCGCGGTCCCCATGAGAATTACATCGACCGAAAATCAAGTACGAAAGTGGATATTTTTTCCGGGAAGGTTGGGGATCAATTTCATCCTTATATCCGTCCCCAGGAAAGCGGTAATAAAACAGATGTGCGCTGGGCAACCTTTCGAAATAGTGATGGAAAAGGATTAATGGTACATGGATTTTTATCCATGAATGCAAGCCATTTCACTTTGAAGGATCATGACCACGGTTTTGGGAAAGCCAATAGTGGCGCAACAGGAAATATTAAAACTACCAAGCAACAACGCCATACCATTGATATGATAGAACGTAACTTAATTAATTTGGATCTGGATCATATACAAATGGGTTTAGGCGGTGAAGATAGCTGGTGGGCACAACCCATGGAAAAATATCAGATTAAACCTGAAAGCTTTGACTATTTTTTCACCCTTGTACCGATAAGTTCAGAGGACGATCCTGTCAAAATATATATAAATGACCTTCATCCATAAAAAACAAATTCTTGAAATGGTTTCCATGACAGAAGCCATTGATGCTATGCGATGGGCCTTTATTCAATTAAGTGCAGGAAAGGCATTCGTTCCCCAGAGGACCACCCTTAATATTCCGGATAAAAATGCATCTTCCCTTGTGATGCCTGCGTATG
>CAYNPR010000185.1:0-3470 GCA_964399115.1 uncultured bacterium
CTATTTCTGCAAGATGAAATCAGAAAATTTTCAACAAGTTAAAAAATTGACTATTCTAAAATAGTCTTTGGGCTCATGGAGCCTTTCGTAATTAGACTTTAGAAAACAAGACAATAGATTCAATATGCGGCGTGTGGGGAAACATATCCACCATGACCGCGCTTTTAATCCCATAACCATTTTCTCCCAACACTTTTGCATCTCTAGCCTGTGTCGTGGGGTTGCAGGATACATACACAATCTTCTTCGCTTTGAAATTGTGTAAATAATTTGTCATGTCCGGATGCATCCCTGCCCGTGGCGGATCAATTATCACCACATCCGGTTTAGGTATCCTCCGGGGTAGTTGTCCTGTCTTAAAATAGGTGTCCAGATTCGCTTTATAAAACTGTGCATTGGCAATCTTGTTTCGTTCCGCATTTTGTTCTGCATCTTCAATCGCAGATCGGATCACCTCGAATCCGTACACTTCTTTCGCTTGCCGGGAAAGATACAGTCCAATAGTTCCGGTACCACAATAGAGATCAAAAACAATATCTTCTCCCGTCAGCCCCGCCGCCTTCGCCGTTTCGACATAGAGCCGCTCACCTTGAATTGTATTGGTCTGAAAAAATGAATTGGATGACACTTCAAAGGTCAAATCACCCAGTTGTTCTTCGATGAATGGATGACCATAGACCAAAGTTTCGTATTCTCCAAAAGCCACATCCGCTTTCCTGGTATTTACGTTATTCACCATGGATGTAATCTCCGGGACCTGATCCAACAACGTATCAGTTAAGGGAGACAATTTGTTGAGGTCATCATAAGCGGTTACTATATTCACCATAATCTGGTCTGTGTTCACCCCGTAACGCAGCATTAGGCACCGTAAAAATCCGATGTGAGTTTTTGGATCATATGGTTTTAATTCCTCATGCTTCAAGCAAACGTCACGGGCGAGTGATAAAATGCGATTTCCAATTTCCGGTTGGATGTGACATTCATGGATATTCAAGATCTTGTCGTACCGGCCTGGAATGTGCAACCCCAGTGCGAAAGATTTATCCACATCTTTTGGTTCAGACTCCAGCACCCAACGATGAGGAGAAAAGGTGAATTCCATTTTGTTTCGATAATTGAAAACGGGGTCTGCACCCACCATGTTATCCAGTTTGAAATCCTTAAATCCCCCCAACCTACGAAAGGCATCCTCCACCTGGTGGGCTTTTTCCTTTAACTGTTCATCGTATGACAAATTCTGGATTTTGCACCCACCGCAAACACCAAAATGATCGCAGGGCGCTTCTACAGCTTTGGGAGACTCCGACAGAATTTGCAAAGTTCTTGCTTCTGCATACCCTTTTCTCTTTTTATAGATTCGAGCTTTTACTGTCTGACCGGGGATGGCGCCTTTCACAAAAATGACAAAATTGTCAACTTTCGCGATACCGTTCCCTCCATATGCAAGAGATTCTATGGACAGGTCTAATTCCTGACCTTTTTTAACAGAAATCGGTTCCAAATTATATCCTATTTATTATATGCCAACGGGATGCCAGGTCGTCTTCGTTTCCTGACATTTAAGAATATGATATGGACTTTGGCGTATATCTTTTGCCCAGTCCTGATCTGGATATTGAATAACATGCTTTACGTTTAATGCGGCATTGGTTTCCACAAGTTTTTGTTCATCCGGATTATCACCGCAGTATATCACAGAATTGACGTCCATATGAGACGAAAAATGTTCCACCAGCTCCGACCTGTAACCGGTCAGTATATTGACCACCCCACTAGGGACGTCCGATGTTGAAAGCACCTCCGCAAACGAAATTGAACAGAGTGGAAATGATTCTGATGCCAAAACCACAATGGAATTGCCTCCCGCAATTACGGGAGTCATAATGGATAACAATCCCAAAAGTGAAGAATTATCCGGTGCAATGGCAGCCACTACGCCAGTCGCTTCCGGAACAGTAAAATTAAAATAAGGCATCGAAACGGGATTCACCCGGCTGAATATCTGCTGATATTTATCCGCCCAACCTGCATAATAAATAAGCCGGTCAATGGATTGATTAATCTCGTCCTTCGCCTGCTTTTTCGTCAATCCCTGTAAATGCAATTCAGCCATGAATTGGTCACTGCGGCTTTCCAGCATTTCACCGATTCGATATAAAATTTGCGCACGATTGTAAGCAGTTCGTGAAGACCAGCTGTAAACGGCTTTTCGCGCAGCCACCATGGCATTGCGAAAATCTTTACGAGACCCTCGACAAATATTCACAACTGTTTTATTTTCAGCATCCGACCATTTAATGTACCGGCCAGACTCTGTTCGTGTGAATTTTCCGTCAATAAATAGTTTATACGTTTTTTTGACATCAATTCTTTTACTCATTTTTTCTCCTCCTAAATCAAATCCACATAACCCATGAGACCTTCAACGCCGCCTTCGCTTCCAACACCACTTTCCTTATGACCGCCGAATGGCGATGATGGATCAAATTTGTTGAAGGTATTCGCCCAGATTACGCCGGCTCGAATATCTTTTGTCACCTTAAAGATTTTTGATCCTTTGTCCGTCCACACTCCTCCAGAGAGTCCATACGGAGAATTATTCGCTTTTGTAATGACTTCATCCACTGTTCGGAAAGTTTGTATAGCCAAAACAGGGCCAAAAATTTCTTCCTGGACGATTCGGTTGGACTGGCTTACATCGGTAAAAATCGTAGGTGCATGCCAGAATCCTTTCTTTGGGAGTGAACAGGAAGATTGATAAATTGATCCTCCTTCATCCTTACCCAGTTGAACGTACGTTTTAATCTTGTCGAGTTGCATTTTGGAATTGATAGCGCCAATATCGGTATTCTTGTCCAATGGATCGCCGACAATGAGCGTTTCCATCCGTTTTCGAAGTTTTGAAATAACTTCATCCGCAACCCCTTCCTGAATATAGAGCCGCGATCCGGCACAACAAACGTGCCCCTGATTAAAAAAGATTGAATTAATAATGCCTTCAACCGCTTGATCCAACGCTGCGTCTTCAAAAATGATGTTGGCAGCTTTCCCGCCCAACTCAAGCGTGTATTTTTTACCCGAGCCGGCAACGGCCTTCATGATATATTTTCCCACTTCCGTACTTCCTGTAAACGCAATCTTATCAATATCAGGATGATTGACGATCGACTGCCCTGTCTTCCCAGCACCTGCGACAATATTGACGACGCCCGGTGGAAAATCAGCTTCCTGAATGATCTCAGCCAACTTCATTGCCGTGAGCGGTGTTGTTTCAGCTGGTTTTAAGACAACAGTATTTCCAGTCGCCAAAGCTGGAGCCAATTTCCATGCCGCCATCAACAAGGGAAAATTCCATGGAATGATTTGTCCCGCAACACCCAATGGTCTAGCATCTCTTCCGGGGAATGCATATTCCAGTTTATCCGTCCAGCCGGCATAATAAAAGAAATGGGCAGCGGACAAGGGAA
>CAYNPR010000186.1:0-3470 GCA_964399115.1 uncultured bacterium
CTGAAATGAGAGTGATCTTTTCTTTCATAAATCCGAATTGGTGTAATTGTTCTTTTGCTATTCTCTGGAGGTCAACTTGATATTTGCCATTATTTTTATCAAAACAATGATCGGAATTGAACCGGTTTACGATGTCCTTTCCTACTACGAAACAGCAGGGGTGGATAGACGGACCGATAACAATTTCATAATTGGACAAGGAAAAACCATTCATTAATAAAAGATCAGCCGATTTTGATAAAATGCCGTTCACCAGACCTCGCCAACCCGCATGAACCAAGCCAATGACGGTTTCCGGTTCGTTCACAAAATAAATCGGAAGGCAATCTGCAACCTGGAGGGAACACACCCACTGACGATTGTCCGTAAATATGCCATCCATATCGGGAATATTTCCATTATTGGTACAAAAGGTAACCTTATTGGAATGAGTTTGCCTTGGTATGATTAATGAATCCGTATCCAGCTTGGCTGCTTGCGCCAGTTTTTTTCTCCCAAAGATTCCATTGGTATCAAAAGGTTTTAAAGAAAGGATTGCACGAATGTTCTGGCTTTGAAACTTGTGAGACAGATCCATCCAGTTATCATGGTGCATCAATGACTCTTTATGAGGGAATTTCCGTCGTATGTACCGAGTTTTTTCAACGACTTACCCGAATATTCCAAAACCTGCGTAGAGTTGTTTTCATTCTTGTTTTGACCTAAAAATTGGATGGCAGTGTATTCACCGTAAAATCCGGAATGACTTCTCAATTTTTCGATATATCTCCGACGAGTCATCTCCTGACCAGATAAAGTACTATTTAGAAAATGACCATGGTCTTGGGCAAGGGAATAATAATTTATGAAGGTATTTTCTTCATTGTTCGTTACTGGGGAGTTGACGTCACTGATGATTTGCATACCCTGAACGTGAGGTCCGATTATCTCCTGGTTCAACACATCCATTTTCAACCAATTCTCATTCCCAAATAGAATGGTTTTCAGGTTATAAACGGGAAACTGGGTACCAACAAAAGTAAGTTCATCTTCCCGTATTGGAAGGTAAATGGCATGGATGGTTTCAAGAACCACTTTGGAAGAATCCCGTTTGTTCATCTTTTCATCTTCATCTGGAATTTCAAAGAAATCGTCAATATTGACGTCAAATAAAGAATCTAGGCTATTGATGGTCATCTCCAGAGCATCAGCCCGAGAGCCCATTTCCGGTAGCAATGACCAAGCTGTTTTTCGGATTGCCTTGAATTGTTTTGAAATATTTTCAGGTTTTTCATAATACCATTCCACTGCAACGGGATCAATGCCAAATTGAAATAATTCATCAATAAAACAATCCGTCATGGATTTGGATTCGATATCCCCAGGCGACAATACGGCAATATTTATCACTTCGAGTTCCTTTACCATCATTTGTGCGATCCTCTCCGCAATGGTTTTATTGGATGGAGACAGAAAAAACAGATTACTTGCAATATCGGATAACCCCACAGGGTTCGATTTTGGAACCAAAATAGGCAAAGTGGATGAAATTCCGGAAACGGAAATTAATTCTTCATCCAGTAATGGACCCAAAACTGCGATGATCGAGTGATTATTTAGAATCGATTTGACGAATCTAATCGCTTCAACATTATTACCGCCCGTGTCATAAACTAGAAACCGAGACGAATTACCAGCTGGCTGATTTTGGAAAAAATCTCCAAGCCCCATCAAATAAGATTGCCCCTTATCCTGTTCCAATCCTGAAAGCGGTAAAAGAATCGCGATTGTATTTTTTGGAGAAAGATTTTTGTCCAACATATTTTTCAAAGTTTGATATTGGGAATGATAAGCCGTTGACAAGCTTCCCGTATTAATGCCCTCCAACGCCATTTCCAAATCGAATTTATCCCCATTCTGCCAGGCGACATATGCTCTGGAAAAATTCAATATCGCCCTTTTTTCCGAGCTGGTCTCAAGAAAAAGAATACTTTCTAAACGATCCTCTTTTAAACCAAAACCGATGCAAGCCAGAATTCGTTGGTCAAGTTCCATTCGTGATTTTGAATCTTCGCTAAGAAGCACAATTGACAAATATATTTCAAATGCTCTGGTGTACTGGCTCTTCGACAATGCGATATCACCCAATAACATTTTCGCATGGAACTCATATTTAGATTCCGGATAACTGGAAATAAAGAATTTTCCTGATTTTTCGGCCTCATTCAATTTGCCCTGGCGATACCGAGATTTTGCAAGCATGAGCTGGGCTGCAGGATCGCGATAATCTCTATCATCACTCAAGATGGAAGAAAAATATTCCTCGGCAAGACGATACCGTCCCTCTCGGTAGAATGTTGTGGATAATTCAAATTTTTCATAATAGGACGAGGGATTGGCAACGACAGTATCCGCAAAAAAAACGAACAGGATGAAAAGAAAGTACTTAAAGATGGATTGTTTCATTATTGTGTTTTTCCAAGATGGAAAATTATTGCCTTTAACTTTACGAAGGAATGTTTGGTTTCGTAGTTTTTTTTATGAGGAATTCTTAAAACCTGACTAATCCGGAAATATTTTATTTATTGATAAACGTCAGCTTCCCGTATTCAAATTGATAGTAAACCCTTTTTCCCATTTCCGTTCCATAAATCCACTGTTCCCCAATCCCGTATCGACTGGACGTTACGTTCAATTCATCTGGATTTCCAAGTGATATCCGCACTTGCCGGTCCGTCATTCCCAATTCCACTTCCTTTCGCAAAACTTTTTGAATCATTTTATTCCCCCAGGATTTGGGCAGCGGTTCGGTCGTATAATAATGATCCTGGACACCAATCTTGTCCTCTTCTCCATTATATCTCACATGGCCGAAGTCTCCAAATTTAGATTTTATTTTAAGCCATACCGGATAATCAACATGCTGATTTTGAAAAGGATAAACGTCCAAAACCGTCACGGGGTCAAACCGGGGAAAATGATATCCCGAATGAGTGAAGAACCCTTTTCCATCCCTGGTATTATTAAGCCAAATGGTTTTTCCGATCATGGATTTGGCCTCGTTCAAAACCCCTTCCGACAGCAAATAACTGGGTAACGGTGGTAACTGTTCGTTGATGGAATTAAAAACCATTTTGTACTGCTCTCCCTTTCGGTTTTTGATGACCAGGTATGCATCATCTTGATCCATGGGCTCGTAAATACCAAGAATGGTGTGAGGATAGCTCGTGAATTTGTGATAAGGCCGGAATCTCGTTTTATAAGAGGCGGACCATACCTTGTTAAAATTGAACGTTTTTTTATGGGTGTCATCCAATTCTACGAAATGGATCTTTTTCCCGGTCAATTTATTTGGTGTAACGGCAATCTCCGGTTTTTGTAAAAAGGAGCAGGAATTCAAAAAAAGGAAACCTGCCAGGATGATAATCTTGCTCTTCATTTCGAGGGAGAATTTGAGCCTATTTATAAAAAAAAGAAAACCCCATGTATGA
>CAYNPR010000187.1:0-3458 GCA_964399115.1 uncultured bacterium
CCTCGATCACCCGTGCGAACGCCAATGACCTGATCCCCATCATAAAGCAGTTCCGTTCCCGCAAAGCCACAGAAAATGTCCACTCCATCCTTTTCACAGACCTCGCCTAACCAGCGTGTTAATTTCCCTAGTGATGTTACAAAACATCCATGGTGATCCATAGATGTAGGGATAAACGGGAATGGGATTTTCCTGGATCTAGTCAAATAATAAAGATGTTCTTCCGAGACTTCTGCTTCAAAGGGAAAGTCTTTATCATTTTTATCTGGAAAAAGTTCTCTAAGCGCACGGGGATCAACAATTGCGCCAGATAAAGAATGGGCGCCTACTTCGCCGGATTTTTCCAAGACGCCCACACTGGCATCCTGACCCGATTCTCGCAAAAGCCGCTGAAGGTGAACGGCTCCAGCAAGGCTCGCGGGACCTCCACCTACAAAAAGGACATCCAGTTCCAAGACTTCCCGTTCAATCATAAGTCTTTTTCAGTCTGTAATGCTTCTATCAGTTTAGGGATTATGTCCAAAAGGTCACCAACTACAGCATAATCGGCTATTTCAAAGATTGGCGCATCGGAATCTTTATTGATGGCCAGGATATTCTTCGACCCTTTCATCCCAACCATGTGCTGGATAGCACCGGAGATCCCTAATGAGAGATAGAGCTTCGGAGAGACTGTCTGCCCCGAACTGCCTACCTGACGGAAAGATTCCACCCAGCCAGAATCCACCACAGGCCTGCTGGCGGAAACCTCGGCACCCAAAGCTGTTGCCAGATCAAAGGCCATGGATATATTTTCCTCCTTTTCGATTCCCCGGCCAATGGAAACAATATAGTCAGCGCTCTCAAGATCCACATCACCGGCTTCTTCCTGGAAGGGTTCGTCCGATTCCGAGCGAACCAAGGTGTCGTCCAAATTGACGTCGAAAGACCGGGACGTGCAAGAGCCAGTAGCCATATTCTCATCACTGAATGCCGCAGATTGGAAACTCAGGATAACAGTATCCGATGCTGATTGGATAGTGGCATTCAATTTCGAATTCAAGACCAGTTTCACAAACTTCCCATCTTCAACGGAGACAATATCGGAGATGAAGGGAACATTCAGTTTTCCGCTGATGCGAGGCATAAAGTCTCGGGTCTGGTACGTGTGACCAGTTACGATAATTTTTGGTGATTCGGATTCGACAACCTGTTTCACCACTTCTGCGTAACCATCGGCGTTATATGAGGAAACAAGACTGTGATTCACGGTGATAACCTCCGCCAAATCGATACCCGACAATTCATCTGCCAGACCATCCGCGTTCGCGCCAATGGCCAAAGCGGAAACGCTCCCACCTAAGCTTTGTGCGGCTGAAACGGCTTCCTTGCTCATTCGATGCAGCGTGCAGCGATTGTCTTCCAATACAACTAAAATATCCATGATCTACAACACCTTAATATCAGATTTTAATATTTCAACAATACGAGCCACAGCTGAATCAGGATCTCCTTCAATCATTTCCGTCCGTTTGGTCGTTTGAGGCACAAACACTTTTGTTATCGTTTGTAAACTCATTCCGGTCTGATGTTCAGAAGCGGAAATTGATTTAATCTCTTTTTTCTTTGCTCCCATAATCCCTTTCAAGGAAGGATAACGAGGGGTATTCAATCCTGATTGGATGCTTATGGAAGCGGGCAAGGGTAATTTGACCCACTGGAACCAGCCTGATTCCAATTCACGCTTTACCCGAATGAAATCGGCCTGGACTTCAATTTCCATAGCCAGCGTTGCAGTGGACATACCCAGGAACTCACCGAGAAGAACGCCGGTTTGTCCCATTCCCGTATCATCGGATTGAAGACCGGACAAAATCAGATCAAAGTTTTCGTCTTTCAATACGGTAGCAAAACTTTTAGCTATGGATATCGGATCCGTTTCAATCTGGCCATCCTCTTCAAGATGAATGCTGCGATCCGCGCCTTTCGCCAACCCTTCCCGAATCACTTTCTGAACCCGATCAGGTCCCATGCTGACCACCACAACTTCGCCTTCTCCCATCTTTTCTTTGATTAAAAGTGCCTCTTCAATGGCAAAATTGTCCGGAGGATTCATTACGTAGGATATTTGACTTTCCTCAATCCAAGTCATATCGCCGGAAATGGGCAATGCAGATTCAGAACCGGGGACTTGCTTGACTAATACTGCAATTTTCATAAAAAATTCCTATGAAGATAAAATAAACTATTGGGGTTAACTTACACGGCGAATTTACAAGTAATTGAGAGGCACCGCCAACCATCATGAACGACATTTGGATAAGGATCATACGAGAAATTATTTTCATCGTAGGTAGCATCATTTTTCTTTATTCGCTTTGGCTTTTGTGGGGAAAACGTAGTTTTGAAAAAGCCAATAAGGACAAATAGACGTTTTTTAAAAAGTCTTTGAAACTACCCGGCTGACGTTTTAGTTTTCCCCGTTCGATCTTTGTAAAAGATTGAAAATCAATCTCATATAAACACTTTTCAAACGAAGGAGAAGCAAGATGACAAAAATGCTCAGATTTTTCATTCCCTTAACTCTGTTGACAGGATTTCTGTTTTCCCAGACAATCCAGGGAAATTATGAAATGAATTACGTGACGGTACACTATACGTATGAAGTTCGTGATTCATCCAGTGCGGATGATTCTGTTGCCACATACGCCGTAACGGCATCGTGGCCAAGTTCGGATATGCCCATGTACACTCACACGCTTAGTTCATTTGAAGTTGGCGACACTATTACAACCACCCTCGTGCCATTGGTGACCCAGGAATTGTTGGATTGGTTCGGCTTCATATTAACGGGAGACCCCACCGCACCTGGCGTAGCTCTCAATGTGGATTTAAACGACGATGGTACTTTTGCGATTAACGACGGCAGCACGTATCCGACCACGTCTACAGTTGACTGTTCCACATTCGCAACAATCCCAAATGTAAGTGAAGACGGAACCTATGACGCAACAACCGGCTACACGGACCCAGATGACCCGTATTCATACACCATGGGTTGGGGCATCAGTTTATCCAGTGTATTTGCCCAGTTCAACGCGCCTGATCTGTTAAGTATGGAGTATGGCGTTGACTATGGTCCAGATACAGACATGGAGAACTGGGGCATGTTAACAATCAACTATGCGGATGAAGCTCATACTCAGATCACCGATGCTGAAATCTATTGGGAAGCTCACGATGGCGTCGGCAGCGGATTGGGTGTCGATGATGATGGTGAACTCAATGGCCACACCGGTATTCCTGTCTTAGACTCGGATACAACCACTATCGCAGCAACAGCTGGTGGGCTAGCTTATTATCAGTCCCTGGGAATGCACACAGATATTGATCCTATCAATGTGTTTACCGATTATGGAATGTTAGGCGGCGCCGGAGTGGAAACTGATTCGATCGATCCCACGACTGGAGATTATTAT
>CAYNPR010000188.1:0-3422 GCA_964399115.1 uncultured bacterium
CCAAGCGAGATATATTTAGAACAGACCGCTTCTGCATAATCTTCTGAGAAATATCGTCCAACCTTAAAGACACGCCCTCCGCGGTCTTCTACGTCTTTCAGATCCGGCAACAGCTCTTTCACTGCTTGTACTTGATCTTCTCCCTGCGGAACGATATTCACTTCATACATTTCCATTTCTCCACCCAACTCTGAACTGACGTAATGAGCGATCATACCAGTGAATTCCGCGACGGCCATGGCTTCTTCTTCCGTCACTTCATCATCCGCTTCGGCCATCATATTGATCAAATCGACCAAACCTTCCGCAACGTCAACATCGGGCCCTTCATCCAGATAGGATTGGACTATAGCTTTCAATTCTACAAGATTGGTGACTTCTTCCGGTTTACCAGGCTTCAGTTCAGGAATATCGATATCCCATTTATCCGAAAACTGCTTGATCAGATCAATCTCTTCTTGTGCTATATCATCATCAATAGCAGCCAACATTCGAAGAATGTCAATGATCTTCCTTGCTCCTTTTGGTCGGAGCATATCACTAATAAGATCCCCCGACTCTTTTCCTTCTGATTTTAAGGCCCTGCCAAGCAAAGTAAAAAATCCTACTCCTCGATTCTCATCTACAAAATAGCCCACACTGATTAAGGAAAAAACAGTGGCGAGTACAATTCCAAGGATATACTTTGCACCAGAAGCATAGTCTCCAGTAATGATTAGACTATTCATCAAAAAAGGAATCAAGGTCGCAAAACCTAATAACGATGCCACGATAGAAATACTATTTGCAACTTCTATAATTTTTCTACGTTTCCATACCTTATTCAGTTTTAAATAGAATTGGAAAAAGGAAAAAAGAAGAGCACTTGTAACAAGAAGCGCAATTAGTTTTTTAAACCAGCCTGGACTGCTTGAGAAAGTAAATTCTCCAAATGATTCATTGTTAGCCTTATCAACAATTTTAAAACTTTTATTATCCAGGATTATGAGATGATTGTTCAGCCTGGTTAGATATTTACCATCTTTTCGTTCAAAATTAAACTCTTCATCTCCATTATCAAATATCACCGTTATCTTATCACCATCATCCTTCAATATCACTTCCACTTTTTTGTCACTATCTATATAAAACCCTTCTAATAGATCAGAAGCAAATATGGCAGGTATGAATAATAATCCAAAAAGTATTGGGATCAGGTTTTTATGAAACATTTAAATCATATCCTATTTTTTGAATTTAAAGGAACCGGATAAAATTATTAAATAATCCGTCCAATAAAGTGTGAAATCTAAATCGAAAATTATGAACATAAAACACCAAGGGATAAAATAAATTACTTCATATCCGTAAGTATATATGAGCACTTCGGCAGTTTCACAACATATAACATAGGCATAATTGTAGTTAATCCAATTTTCATAATCTTTTAATTCAATATCTCAACTAATTTGATGCGTTATTAGATTAAAATTTTATCTTTTCCTGTGAATGGTTTTATTCAATTTAGATAAAATTTGGTCATTCAAACCTTGGGCTATTTGGATTTCCTGACATTCGTAAGGAATATCCTCTTCCTTTACGTTTGAGAGGAACACCTGAATTTTGAATGAGTTCATCCATGAATGCCTGCAGATCCGCCGATAGATTTGTAACGTCAATCTGTAATGAGTTAATGAATGGTTCAGAACGAAAATCTCGATCTATTGTCATATTTAGCGTTACCGCTACTTTTCCCATAGGTATATCCAAATTCCCTTTGGCTGAAATCTTTCCGTTTCTGTCCAAATTGACGTCTGCCGCGACTTTATTGATCACCAAAGTTCCCAATCCACCCGTGAAAGTGTTATATAACTCGTACTCTCCTTGATGCATATCCCTTAACATGGAATTGGGAGGGGTAATTTCGATCTTCTGCAAATTTAAGTTTGCACTTAGCACGGGCATACCTTCCGGGTTCTCATTTTTCACTTTTACATCCGTGTTTTTTATGGCATAAGATATTTTACCAATTTCCATTGTAAAATATTCGCCGTTTCCTTGGAAATTGGCTGTAACACCATTGGCATCCGCCGACAAAACACCAACCAGAAATTCAAAATACTCGTTATAGCGATCTTTGACGTCGGCTTTAAACTTGAGATTGCGCACTGTTGATTTCATCCGGTTAATGCGAAACTCACCGGAAAAATCTCTTTCAGATATTTCAAAATAAAACCCGGACACGGTACTGGATCCATTTCCAATTTCCATTTTTACTCCATCAAAATCTTGGGAATAAACAAATACCCGTGTCGCTAGATAAAGAATTGCAATCATCAATTTTTTCATTTCAGACTCCTTATTTTTTTGTAGCCCGTACGGGAGTCGAACCCGTGTTACCGCCTTGAGAGGGCGGCGTCCTAACCACTAGACGAACGGGCCAAGACGTGGGCGATGGCAGGTTCGAACTGCCGACCTCTGCCGTGTGAAGACAGCGCTCTGACCAGCTGAGCTAATCGCCCTGCATGGATATATGATTCTAACCCTTTGAACCGCCAACTATGAAATTAGCTCCACTCGTAATAATAAAAAACCCCGCACATAGCGGGGTTTTTTATACGCTTATTTAAGATATCATTAATCAACGAGTGATATGTCCTCCGCTTTTTTCCCTCTGTCACCATCAACCACTTTGAATTCCACTTTATCGTCATCATTGACGAAGGTTCCTTCAGTTAATCCTGATTCATGGAAAAAGTAGTCCGTACCGTCATCTCCTTGGATGAATCCATATCTTTTATTTCTATTGTAAAATTTTACTTTTCCTGTCTGCATTGTATCCTCTGTAATTAAAATTGATTATGTGTTACATAAGCTCCAATTTAATAAATAAGACAAGTGTTAAACAGAACTAAAACGATAGTCAAATTTGACTTCAATACAAAATACATACTGTTTTATAATTATCTTTTCTTTTCCGTATTTACCCCTCTTTTGGGCCCTTTATAGACAAACCAATCATCACTCGTAATTTCATGATAATGGTCGGATTCTTCAAGGAGAATTTTTGCAGTTGTTTGTTTTACCGAGGCAATTTCGACTCGGACGCCTTCCGCTTTCAGGTGACTCACCAGTTCAACAAAATCCGAATCCCCCGACATGATGATGATGGTGTCCACTTTGGAAGCCAGTTGAGTTGCTTTAATTGAAAGAGGAATATCCGCTGATTTATGGCAAGGTACAACGGAACCATAAAAATTTTGATGTAATCTTTCGGCAAATTTTCCTGAAATGGATTTTCCTTCGCGAAAATAGATCATCCTATTTAACCCACGCCCGTTCAAGAGCTTTGGAATGAGCCCATCAAAATTGATCATGGCTTTGGATGACTTTGACATCTCATGGATACTTCGCTCGATATTATTGCCATCACATAAAATAGC
>CAYNPR010000189.1:0-3393 GCA_964399115.1 uncultured bacterium
ATTTGGATGGATTTCCGGTCAATTCCACCAAAAACTGTTACCTGTAATTATTGTAGTAATTTTAGGGGTGCATGGAATAGCGGTTGACAAATATTTCCAGGAAAAGCAGACTCATGAATGTGTGATTATCGCTAATGGCGTGGATGTTTATTCAGGCCCCTATACTACCGATAATACTGTTTTATTTGGAATAAACGAGGGGAGCATTGCTGAAATTCAAGTACATAAAATTGAGGGGAATTGGGTGGAAATTATACTCATCGATGGGAAAAAGGGCTGGGTTCCGGTTGAATCCATACGGGGTTTGAAATGAGGGTGGTGTCTTTATTGGTTTTAACCGTTTTAAGTATAAATGCACAAAACGTTCAGGATTCTTTATTTTGGTTCGATATGAATACCGTTTTGGATCCAATGCCGAAAACACCCAAAATATTGGATGATGTATTTGGCGCTTCTCAATTGAAGGTGTTTGATTCCCTATATAATGCAAAGACTGCTTCCGAAGTTGGATTCAGATTACAGATTTTTGAAACGACTTCCGTTGATGAAGCATATGCTTTTTTGGGAAAATTCAAAGACGCCCTCGTTGATACCATATATATGGATTTTCAAGCTCCGCTTTATAAACTCCGCTATGGAAATTTTGTAACAAGGAAGGAGGCGGAGATCCAAAAAAGGACATTAATGAAAATGGACTTTGAAAACGTTTGGATTGTACGGAGTCGCATAGATCAGTATCCTTCGAGTAGCGCAAATATTAAAAAATCAGATTGAGGTAAGACGGAACCAGTCCGTAATTTCGTTTTGAAAATACAGGAATAAAATGGCTGGACACAGTAAATGGGCAAATATTCGTCACCGGAAGGGTGCCCAGGACGCGAAACGCGGAAAAATTTTCACTAAACTCATCAAGGAAATAACCATCTCATCCCGATTGGGTGGGGGTGATGTTGATTCCAATCCACGACTACGAAAAGCAGTGGCAAATGCCAAATCAAATAATATGGCTTCAGAAAAAATTGAAAAAGCCATAAAAAAAGGGACAGGGGAATTGGAAGGCGTCAACTATGAGGAAGTAACATATGAAGGATATGGTCCAGGTGGTGTCGCCATAATGTTAGACGCTATAACGGACAATAAAAACAGAACCGTTGCCGACATTCGACATATATTAAGCAAATTTGGTGGAAACCTAGGTGAAAATGGAAGCGTATCTTGGATGTTCGATAAAAAAGGTCAGATAATTATAAATGGTGATGCAGGAGATGAGGAAACTGTGTTTGATGCTGCCTTGGAGGCGGGTGCGGATGATTTCGAAGTTGATGATGATCTTTTCACCATTACTACAGACTTTTCATCTTTATTTGATGTGAGGGACAATCTAGATGCGAATGGGTATCATGTTCGATCCATGGAAATTGAAATGGTTCCAAAATCCTACCAGAGTTTGAAAGGTAAGGAGGCGGAAGCTGTTTTACAACTCATGGAAGCTCTAGATGACCATGATGACGTCAATAAAGTGTATTCAAATTTTGACTTGGATGATGAAGTTGTTTTATCGGATTAAACGATGCGTGTCTTAGGTGTTGATCCGGGTTTAGGCATCACCGGATTTAGTATCATTGACCAAGCGCGTGGCAAACTACATCTTTCCGCTTATGGAACGATTAAGTCCCCTCCTAAGGATACACTGCCGAAAAGGTTGAACTATATTTTTGAAGAACTGACAAACATATTGGATCAGTTTTCACCAGACATTTTGGCCATCGAGGATGCTTTTTACAGTAAAAACGTGAAATCCGCCATGACCCTTGGGCAGGCACGGGGCGCCATTATTCTTTCTGCAGCCCAAGCAGATCTTTCCGTCTACGAATTTGCACCAAGAAAGGTGAAAATGTCCGTCTGTGGTAATGGAGCGGCATCGAAAGAGCAAGTCTCCTATATGGTTACACAAATCCTTAAATTAAAAGAAACGCCAAAGCCAATGGACGTCTCCGATGCCATGGCTGTTGGTATTTGTTATCTTAACCAAGCCAGGTTCGCATGATTGATTCTCTAAAAGGTCTCGTTCAGGAAAAAACACTCACTTATGCTGTCATCCAGATACAGGGCATCGGCTATAAAGTCATGATGTCCATTAACGGACTGGAATCAATTTCAGGAATTGGAAATGAAGCGACAGTGTCGACCTATCTTCATGTGAGGGAAGATATTTTGGATCTTTATGGGTTTGCTTCGGAAAAAGAACGAAACGTTTTTCTACACCTGATTGGCATAAGCGGAATCGGTCCGAAACTTGCACTGACCATTTTATCCGGCATAGAACCTTCAAACTTGAAAGACCGGGTTATTGCAGGCGATGTGGCATCTCTTACGACTATTCCTGGCGTGGGTGCAAAGACCGCCAAACGAATCATTGTGGAACTGAAGGAAAAATTCATCAAAACAAATGATGAGTCCCTTGGTTTTGAAGATGGAGAAGGTATGAAACCGCAGTCATTCAACGATGTGGTCAATGCACTTGTTTCACTGGGCTATAAACGAAATTATGCAATAAAAGCATGTAAGGAATTAGAGAAAAAAGGCGAGTTGGAAGGTGAACTGGAAACCATGATTAAAAATGCGTTAAAACAATTAATGGCTTAATGTTGAAACTAAATACAAAACTTGAAAAGTTGGGAACGGAAACCGCTTTTGCCGTCTCCCTCAAGGCCCAGGAATGGGCGAATAAAGGCCACAAGGTCTACCCGTTTCACTTAGGTGACGTAAATCTGCCAACTCCGGAAAATATTCGCGAAGCGGCAGGAAGGTTCATGAATAACGGAAAAACCGGATACTGCCCAGCAAAAGGCATTCCTGAACTTCGTGAGGCATTGGCCATGGATATGGGCTCGAAACGGGGTGTGGACTATTCTTTGGAAAATGTGGTCATCCAACCCGGTGGTAAACCCACGATTTGGAAATTTATCGCTTCGGTCATGAATGAGGGAGATGAAGTGCTTTATCCCAATCCGGGATATCCGATTTATGAATCCCAGATTCAGTTCCAAGGCGGTGTGGCAGTTCCCTACGGTTACATAGAGACCGAAACGGGTTTTGCCATAGATTTGGAAAAACTGCGTGATTCCATTACACCCAAAACTACGGCGTTGATATACAACAATTACCAAAATCCCATGAGTGCTGCTTCCAGCAAAGAAGAAATGGAAGGTTTGGCGGCATTATCCATCGAGTATGACTTATGGGTTTTGTCGGACGATGCCTATTATGAGATTCGTTACACGGATGATTCTCCTTTGTCCATCGTCAACGTTCCCGGCATGAAGGAACGAACCTTGATCCTATATACTTTTTCAAAAAAATATGCTATGACCGGATGGCGGATCGGTGCAT
>CAYNPR010000190.1:0-3346 GCA_964399115.1 uncultured bacterium
AAATATTCAATGATACAGGATGAATGGGATGATATATTTCCGACGGTGCCTGTCGAAGAAGAGAAAGTTACCCTGCCGCCGTATTCAAGGTTTGGTGCTTCAGTTGGATGGTACTTCAGCCCTGCTGGGTTTCGAAGACCTTGATACGATCTTTAAAACTGTCTGGGATGATGGGATGCAGTGATGGTTGACCACTCTTTTAAAAAAACCCCGCTCCTGCGGGGTTTTTTGTTTTTGTGAGTATGGGTAGATTTTGATATGAAGAACCCATCTTGCCCCAAATGTTCAACCGCAAAAGACGTCGTGCCTATAGAATACGGTTATCCCGGTGAAGATTTGTGGGAAGATGAGCAGTCCGGAAAAGTCCGCCTGGGCGGCTGCATGGTCATGGATGGAGATCCCGAATGGTTCTGCAATGCCTGCCGCTACGAGTGGCACCCGGAACATCCGCGGGATGGCAGGGTCATTTGCCTGGAATGCGAGGAGATGGAAGATGATTGTATTTGTGAATAGATGGGCTTTAACGGCACAAGGGTGCAGCATTCAATCCCCGCTCATTAGCGGAATATATTTTATTCAATTCTCAATTGATGGACACACACGGATCCGGTGAGTTATATTATTAGAGTGATCAAATTGATCCTGTGCCTTTTGGGTATTTCGTTTTGCTTTGGTCAAGACACTCTTTGGCACGCTCTTCCAAATGCCCCTGAAGCGCCGGCTGAATTAAAAAAGCATGATGATATCTATTTTCGCAATGACACCACCGGCTGGCTGGTAACGCGATCCGGCCAGATCTTTTACACGTCTGATGGTGGAACGTCCTGGCTCGAACAGATGCACGATTCCACAGCATTTTTTCGTTGTATAGGGTTTCTGGACGACTTCAATGGAATCGCTGGAAACTTAAAGGCAGATACGTCGGGAAAAATTTTATATAGAACGGAAAACAAGGGTCTATCGTGGAATGTGGTTGATTCATCCGCAATAAGTGGTGAGATCCCAAAGGGCATGTGTGGCATATTTGTTGTCGATTCTTCTACGGTGTACGCATGCGGGCGTGTATTTGGTCCTGCGTTCTTCATTAGAAGTTTTGATGGTGGTGATACGTGGGAATCATTCAATATGAGTGATTCGGTCGGCATGTTGATTGATCTCTATTTCTGGGATGTAAACCACGGTATCATGATTGGTGGTTCAGATACGGATACGGATTCTTGCAGGATGCTGATTTTATATACTGAGAACGCCGGCGATTCATGGGAAACTGTTTATTTGGGGGATAGAGTACAAGAGTGGGGATGGAAAATCTCTTTTCCAAGTGAGACGATTGGTTACGTATCCATCCAGAAATTGCCATTCATCGATGCAACAACGGAGTATTTTCTCAAGACAACCGATGGTGGAATGAATTGGATTGAACTTGCGTTCATGTACCCGGATTCGACTGATAGCCTTGTGTATTCATCCCAGGGGATAGGGTTTGTCACGCCTACAAAAGGATGGCTGGGAAGTTATGGCGATGATAAACCAACGCTGGTTACGGAAGATGGGGGCGTTACTTGGGCAGAAGCTACATTTGGTCAAAATGTAAATCGCATACGTTTCTTACACCTTTGGCTGGGCTATGCAACAGGACGAATGGTGTACAAGTATGTGGACAGTACGGCACTGTCAATCAGTGATCAGAATATGGTAATAGATAATTTTTCATTATCACATAATTATCCTAATCCATTTAATCCCAAAACAATCATTCCTTATGAGATTAGGGTCAATGGACCTATTTCGATAGATATTATAGACATTACAGGAAAACACGTAAGATCATTGATCAATGAACACAAATCACCCGGAACGTATACAGTGAAATGGAATGGTAAGAACAATTATGGAGATAATGTTGCAACTGGTACATATTTCTGCATAATGACAGCGGGAAACTTGACAACGTCTCAGAAAATTCTACTTCTTCGATAATGAAAAATTTTAATTATTCAAAAGTATATTGATGAGTAATAAGCCAAAAACTTTTTCTTTGCATTGGGGCAGCGGAATTGTTGAAGAGGAAGCACAAATTCAATGTGAGCATCATATTCCAACCATTCAGCTTCTGAAGTTCACTGAAGGTGAAGCTAAAGGCACTTACGAAATTCGATTTTGTCATTACAACCATGAAGGGCGTTTTCAACGCTCGCCTCTTATTTTAGATGCCAAGGACGTTCCACGACTCAAACGAGCTCTTGAGAAAACACCCAAACTCAAAAAGTTATTAGCCCGAATGGTCAAGTAGGCGGATGCTGTGGATCGGCATTACGGTGTCGTGAAATGGTTAGGCTGATTGCGCAGTATGGGTTGACGTTCCACAATAAATGATGGGTCCCCCTTAATTGTCCTTCAAAGCAAAACGTAGATGGATCTGATGCTTTTGTTTATGGGAATAAGGTTTTTTAAATGTTTCAGGGGTTTTAGGTTTGGATTCTAATGATATCCAAAATAAAAACTATCAGTATTGTCATAATGAGCCTATTCTATATTGTGGCGGGCATAAATCATTTTATCAATCCGGATTGGTTTGTTCGTATTGTTCCGCCAATCTTACCGTTTAAGGCTGTCCTTGTATACGTAAGTGGTGTTTTTGAAATAGTCTTAGGCTCCTTGCTAATTTTTCCTAAGACAAGGTTCATTGCCGGCTGGGGGTTAATTTTACTTCTATTGGCAGTTTACCCCGCAAATATATATGTTGCTTTATCTAATGGTAAAGCCATGAATATAACGCCAATGATGGCTTGGGGTAGGCTTCCTTTTCAATTTGTTTTTATTGGACTTGCCTATTGGCATTCAAGGGCATAAAAAACGTTCCCTCGCCCCAGTGGAGTTTTTTGTTTTTAATCGTTGAAGTAAATTCCAGTGTTCCAGTCGCTGTCTTAAAGAGCGACTCATCGAGCGGGATTAAGCTTTAAACTCAATTAGGGGTCGGGGTCCCTTTGCCTATGGTATTAATGAGGAAAAAATGAATTACAGGCGACTTGGAAAAACAGGTTTAAAAGTAAGCGAACTATCCTATGGTTCCTGGGTGACCTTTTCTTTTCAGCTGGGCGTAGATGCTGCAGCTGAGATGATGAAACTTGCGTATGATCATGGTGTCAATTTTTTTGATAATGCGGAAGCATATGCCGATGGCCAGGCGGAGATCATCATGGGTGAAGCCATCAAAAAGCTGGGCTGGAGTCGTGATTCGTATATCGTTTCCAGCAAGGTATTTTTTGGTGGTGAAAAACCCACTCAGCGCGGGCTCAGCCATAAACATATAATTGACGCCTGCCATGGGGCCTTGAAAAGATTC
>CAYNPR010000191.1:0-3323 GCA_964399115.1 uncultured bacterium
ATATTGCCACTGAATTGATTCGCCTTTCTGGTTTTGAACCCGATCTTGACATACCCATTAGTTTCATTGGCGCCAGACCCGGTGAGAAAAAAGTGGAAGAACTGACTCTGGATAGTGAGCGGATAGCAAGAACAAGCCATGATAAGATCATGGTTGTAAACCCTTCAATCACAAATGAAGAAGTTCAGCATGTTAACCAACGCGTCATGGCGGGTGAATTAGGCGGTTATGAATTTGACAAAAATGAGATCAGGAAACGATTAGCGGCACTCGTGCCTGAATATGAGCCAGGTGAGAATCAAGATGAACCCGTTATTTTAAGAATAAAGACTGAAGCATTGGCTTAAAATTTTCATCAGAAAATAATAAAAGGCTCCTATTTGGAGCTTTTTTTATTGTCCCCAAATTCTTTTTAATATAATCCATCCATCCACAAGTCTTAGTTTTTTCCCCTGGTCCGGACTCCGGCGTGTGTATTTAATTGGGATTTCCTTGATTGTATGATTCTCAGAAACCAATTTTGACAAAAGTTCCACGTCAACGTCAAACCCGGTGGATTTAAGTGTTTCTTGATTGATATTGGATTTGAAAAATGACTTGTTGCAACACAGTGCATCGGAAACGGACCTATTATGGATTATGTTGAAAAATCCGGTCAGGAAAAAATTTCCAAAATCCAATAACGATCCGAGAGGTATCTTTTTTGCATAGCGTGTGCCTAGGACACAATCATTCCTATTATCGGAATCAAGAATCATGAATTTTTCCAATTCAGCGGGATCTAATTCAAGGTCCCCATCCGTAATGAGTACCTTGTCGTTTTTTGCACCAACCAAACCAGCTCGGAGAGCAGTCCCTTTCCCCGAATTTTTTGATAATGACACCAAATGAATGAAGGAACAATTTTTCAACAATTCCGATGAACCATCCGTACTCCCATCATCGATGATCAGAATTTCATGGTTTACAGCATAGGATTTCAATCCTTCCAGGAGTATTGGAATGCTTTGGACCTCGTCATGAATGGGAATAATGATTGTATAAGCCATAAAATAATTTAGTTAATAATAATGCGTTTAATGGATGGAATTTTTATTCAGAATACCATCGATTCAAATCAGGATAAAACCACTGTCAAAACAACATTGGATTGTTTTGAGACTATT
Source organism: uncultured bacterium (assembly GCA_964399115.1). Taxonomy (GTDB): domain Bacteria; phylum Fidelibacterota; class Marinisomatia; order Marinisomatales; family UBA1611; genus CAYNPR01. The sequence goes on from CAYNPR010000191.1 coordinate 1,167, forward strand.
TTGAATAAACGTTAATAATATTTTATTTAAAAAGTGAAGAGTCTCGAGATGTATATTTCCTGCGAAATTTTATAGGGAAGAAACACATGACGGATATAGATTCGAGATTACGTTATCTTGGCGCCTTGGTTTTGTTTGTTATTGGTGGGTTGTCTATTATGAATGCTCTAGAATTACAAGCAGAAGGGGAAAGTTTTAGTTATATGGGTGTATTGGCGCTCTTTGCCATCTGGGCAGGGTGTGATTGGATTCTGAAAGGCTACAGTCTGCAGAAGAGAAAATAGATGCGGGAAACCATATACCATTACATGACGGATCCCAATCCATTTGTCATATTTGGTACGGGACATATTGTGGGTATGATCTTATCCATCATGTTGTGGATTGGATTGCCTTGGTATGCAAAAAAACACCTATCCGTTTCTTGGCAAAACAAGATTGGTGTTTTCATCGGTTTCCTTGTCATGTCCAATTATCTGGCATGGGTTGTCCTGGAACTTGTTGCGGGATCCTTTGACGTTAAACTCCATTTACCGTTCCATTTATGCCGTTTCGCAAATCTGACGATTCCCATTGTTATGATTTGGAAACCGGAACGGTTTTTTCAAATCCTTTATTATTGGGGTATGTCCGGTATTTTACAGGCGGCCATTACACCGGATGCCACCCATGGTTTTCCCCACTTCCATTATTTCAGGTTTTTCCTGGGGCATAATGGTATGGTACTGGCTCTCATTTATGCGATTGTCATTTACGATTTGAAACCGACAGTGAGAGGAATTTGGGATGCATTTCTTGGCATTAATATCTTCTTATTGATTTCCATTATAGTGAATTTGGCATTGAAGGCTAATTATTTTTGGATATGCGCAAAGCCGGCAACGTTCTCGTTACTTGATTATTTAGGGCCTTGGCCGTGGTATATTCTATCTTCAGAATTCGTTGCGTTATTGCATTTTGTAATGGCGTATTTACCATTTTACTTTATAAGTAAAAGAAAAAAATGACCAAGACTGAATTTACGCTAAATGCCCTGTTTCTTGGGATTATGATCGTAGGAATAATCATGACAGCTTCCAATCACGCACCATCTCCACCTGTTGCCGAAATGATTCCAAAGGACGTCACCATCCATGGCGATAAACGAATTGATCCTTACTATTGGTTAAATGAGAAGGGCACAAAACCGGTTCTGGATTATTTGAATGCGGAAAATAACTATTCGATTGAGCAAATGAAGCATACTGAACGTCTCCAGGATGAATTATATAGGGAAATGCGAGCACGCATCAAAGAAGATGATACGACGGTACCATATAAATTCATGAATCATATCTACTATACTCGAACTGAAAAAGATAATCAGTATGACGTATATTGCAGGAAAAGGGATTCAATGGATGGAAAGGAGGAGATTACGGTCGATTTAAATAAATTGGCTGAAAAAGTTAATTACTTAACGTTAGGTTCACATAAAATCAGTCCTAACGAAAAAATGGTTGCCTTTACCATTGACACATCTGGATCGGAAAGATACAAACTCATCATCAAAGATATACAATCAGGAAAAATCTTAGACGAAAATCTAACCGACCTGGAAGGTCCCATAGAATGGGCCAACGATAATGTTACATTGTTTTACACGCTTTTGGATGACGCCCATCGTCCCCACCAACTTTGGCGTCATACGCTCGAGAATAAACAGTCACAAGATTCACTTGTTTATGAAGAAAAAGATGAAAGGTTTTTTGTTGGGTTACATCGTACCAAGAGTGGTGCATTTCTGAAAATGGAATTAGAGAGTAACATTACGTCCGAAGTCCATTTGCTTGATCGGAATGATCCTCTAGGGGGATGGCAGGTCTTTCAGCCCCGTGAACAGGAGGTTGAATATTACGTATACCATCACGGAGACTATTTCTACCAAATCACAAATAAAAATGCAATCAATTTCAAATTGATCCGCAAACGTTTGAATGGAAATGGCGAAGAAGAATTGATTCCAAATCGGGAGACAACCTTATTGGACAATTTGACCATGTTTAAGGATCAAATGGCTGTTCTTGAGCGAGTAAATGGAAAGTTGGAGATCCGTGTCTATGATTTTAATTCGGAATCTTGGACACATCTCGAGATGGATGAAGAAATTTATTCTTT
>CAYNPR010000192.1:0-3315 GCA_964399115.1 uncultured bacterium
CTAAAGATTTTGGTCCGGGAGATAAATTCATCGTTCCCACATATACGTTTGTCGCTTCCGTGGAAGTGGGTGAATGGTTGGGAATGGAACCCATCCTCGTTGATTGTGAAACGGATGGATTTGGTCTTGACTTGAACCAAGTCGAAGACATCCTAAAAGAAGACCAAACCGTTAAAGCGATTATTCCCGTCCATTATGCCGGAAAGTCCATTGATATAAAAAGGGTATTTGAATTGGCTGACAAATATGGACTTTTTGTGCTTGAGGATGCAGCCCATGCTTTGGAATCGGAATCCAATGTCGGAAAAGTTGGGAATACAGCCCATGCCACCGCATTCTCTTTCTATGCAAATAAAAATATCACAACTGGTGGCGAAGGTGGAGCTTTAGCGACCAATGATCCAGACTCGGCAGAAAAAGTAAGAAAATTATCTCTCCATGGGATAACAAAGGATGGTTGGAAAAGATATAGTACGGGCGGGAAATGGGAATATGACGTCTCAGAATTAGGCTATAAATACAATATGCCTGACGTTTCAGCATCAATTGGATTATGGCAATTGGACCGGGTTGATGAATGGTGGAAGCGTCGCATTGATATCGTAAAACAGTATTTGGCCGGATTAAAAGATACTGCAGGCCTTAATCTCCCTGAATTTGTTGAAAATGATGGGCATGCGTGGCATTTATTTGTCATTCAAGTAAAACCCAATCAATGGCGATTGTCCAGAAATGAATTAATCAAAAAATTAAATGAGGTGGATATCGGAGTCGCCGTCCACTTTAAGCCAGTGCACATGCTGTCATATTACCAGAAAAATTATGGTTTTAAAGAAGATCAGTTTCCCCGAGCGAAATCATTATTTGAAACCGTTATAACGTTGCCTCTTTATCCCGGGCTTCTGGACAATGAAGTCGACTATGTTATTGACTCCATTTGTGATTTAGCGAAACAGTACAGAAAATGATTTTATTTTTGGAAAAAAAGAAGTAGGAAATGTTTTTAGTTAAAGCGTATCTTTAACTTGATGGAAATTATCTCCCGAGCAACTGCTACCATTCTTTTGGTTCTGCTTTCGCCGTTTTTGATGCTTTTAACAATTGGCAACCTAATTCTGCAGGGCAGACCTATTATTTATAGACAACGTCGAGTTGGAAAGAATTTTAAAGAATTTATCATTTATAAGTTTAGATCAATGAGGAACGAAGACAAAGGGAACAGTGGTTTCAGTACTGGAAGAGTCTCAGGAGCTACTAAATGGGGCAATTTTCTCAGAAAAACAAAATTAGATGAATTACCGCAATTGGTCAATATTATAAAAGGAGATATGCGTTTTATTGGACCTCGGCCCGAAGTGCCTGAGTATGTTTCTGAAGAAGCATTCTCATTTTTAAGGGTAATCAAACCTGGCTTATCTGGATATTCTTCGATTCTTTTTAGGAATGAATCAGAAATATTTTCAATGATTGATTCAAAAGAGCCCTATTCAGATATACTAAAAATAAAAGTGGGTTTGGCAAAGTATTATGTACAAAAGAAAGGGTTCTTTCAAGATCTGAAATTAGTTCTGATAACCATTATTTCTTTATTCTTACCAAAGAGAATGGGGCATTATCTCTTGATGAAATTGTTGAAAATTCAGGATAATAAAAAATTCCGGATTAATGAAATAATCAGCACGGTTAAAATAAAAAATATTGCATATAGAAAAAGAGGAAAGGAAAGTAGTTCGAATTCCAAGATTCTACTTTATGCTGATGTTATTGCGATTTTAAGTGGTTTTATTATTGCCGGATTCTTACGGCATGATTTAATTGTTCCTGCATTCATTTTTTCCAACGACATATTTTTGGTTTTAGGATCCATTGTTTTTATCAAATTCCTGTCATTTAAATATTTTAAAATGTATCTGGGTATGTGGCGCTATACAAGTGTGATGGATTTGGTCAATATCATAAAAGCAAATATTGTTGGATCATTGATCGTTATTGCTGTTATTGGCTACTTCAGAGGCTTTCAGGATATCCCTCGGTCAATCTTTGTAATTGATTTTATTCTGACATCTGGCTTTGCGAGTGCAAATCGTCTTGGAATTCGCCTATTCTTTTCTCATTTATTAAATCCAAAACCATATAAGATAGAATTATTTAAACGAGTAATCCTTCTTGGAGCGGGTACAACTGGAGAATTTATTTGCAAAGAAATGTTAAATGATTCCGACCACCATATGGACCCCGTAGGCTTTTTAGATGATGATTTCAATTTGCATGGGAGAGAGATACATGGCAGGCGAGTTATGGGCAATATTGAACTTTTACCCGATCTTTTTGAGACCTATGACGAAGCTTTGATCTGTTGCCCCAAAGCACCAAGGAAAAAAATGCAAAGAATTATTGAATTTTGCAAGAAAGCCGGGAAACCCTACCGCACCCTGCCTTCCGTGTCGGAACTTGTCTCAGGCAATATCTCCGTCAGCCACTTCCGAGAAGTGTCACTTGTTGATCTGTTGGGAAGAGAAGAGATCGCTATAGATGAATCACTGATATCAAGTTACATACATGGTAAAAGGATTATGATCACAGGTGCAGGCGGGAGTATTGGTTCAGAATTGGTGCGGCAATGCTTGAAATACGAACCGGCATTACTTGTTATGTTGGATAACAGCGAATACAACCTTTTTGAGATTGAAAGAGAGATTCTTAATCTTCAAACGAACGTATTAATTAAACCTCTCCTCTGTAACATTCGAGACATAAATATCATAAACAAAGTATTCAATGAATTTGAGCCGCAGGTGGTGTTTCATGCAGCAGCATATAAACATGTTCCGATGCAGGAAGCATTTCCTTGGGAAGCGATTAAAACCAATGTGATGGGTACGTCAAATCTCGTGAAAGTATCCCTAGGTCATCAAGTTGAAAAGTTTGTATTGGTCAGCACGGATAAAGCTGTGAAGCCGGTTAACGTAATGGGTGCGACCAAGCGTTTGGCAGAATTGATTTGTCAAGGTGCAAATACAAATGGTGAGACTCATTTTATGGCAGTCCGTTTTGGGAATGTCCTGGGTAGCTCTGGGAGCGTGATCCCTATTTTTCAGGAGCAGATTAAATCCGGTGGCCCAGTAACAATTACAGATCCGGATATGGAAAGATACTTTATGTCTATTCCTGAAGCGGCAAAATTGATTATGCAGGCAGGTGGAATTGGAACAGGTGGAGAAGTGTTTATTTTAGATATGGGTGAACCTATCCGAATCTTGGATATTGCCACTGAATTGATTCGCCTTTCTGGTTTTGAACCCGATCTTGACATAC
>CAYNPR010000193.1:0-3300 GCA_964399115.1 uncultured bacterium
CATTTATTCAGTGGATTTCATAGGGTTTTTTGTTTGTGGGATGATGGGTAGATTTGGACGTGAAAAGATTTCAGCCAACCTCAAAATGACTTGGATAGACTCCATCCTAAAAACCAAAACCATTGAAATTGAAACTTAATCGTACCCAACTTGCTGGAGTTGTTTTATTTACTCTCTTATGGGTGGGTATATCATATAAAATGCTGTTCCCATTCAATTGGGAGATTGAAAGAATGCAATCCATTACTGAAAACACCACCGTATTAAGATTGATTGGATTTGTTGGATTTTCAGTATTCTTTTTGTGCCAAATTGTTTTATGGATATATATATGGGGTAATAATTTTAAACTAAACTATTTTCTCAAAATTGGTTTATCAATTATTGGTATTGTATTCCTTTTTAGTGTTGCTAGGCTGATTAATAAAATTATTTTTTATGTGTTTTTATTATGAAGAAGGGAATAAAGTTGGGAATTGGGTTGTGAATGAGGATTTATATTTGGGCACCACCTAGCCAGTGAAATGACCAAAACCGAACTGAAAGAGAATATTGCAATAATCAGACAATCGCTCAGGGTTTTTTGTATTTTCAGCCTGGTGATCCTGCCGGTCTTCAGCCAGCAAAAATCGGCTGATATCATTCTTATTGCCCCAGCCTATACAATGGATCCGGACCGGCCCTGGGCCGATGCCGTGGTCATAAAAGGGAATGGAATCATCTTTGTGGGCGATAAGAAGGATGCACTAACATACCAAAACAGTGCAACACGATTAATTGAAAGATCTGATGGCATGGTGTTGCCCGGGTTCATCGATTCACACGTTCATCTTGTGGCGGGTGGAATTGAAATGAGTGACTGCCGACTGTACGACCTGGAGACCCCCGCGGAAATATTCCAAACCCTGCGTGATTTCATTGACGTCCATCCCGATGATGAATGGATCCGTGGAGGCGGCTGGGATCTTCCCATCTTTCCCGATGGCAATCCTCGCAAGGAATGGTTGGATGAGATCAGCCCGGACAAGCCCGTATTTTTAGTATCTGCCGACGCCCATACCGCCTGGGTAAACTCCAAGGCGCTGGCATTGGCCGGCATCAACGCCCAAACGCCTGATCCATTGAATGGTCGCATCGAGCGTGATCCCAACAGCAGGGAGCCTTCCGGTGTATTGCGTGAAGATGCAATGGGATTGGTGGAACCGTTTTTGCCATTATACACAAAAGATCAAATTGTGGCCGGATTGCAGTTTGCGGTAGAAGAAGCCAATCGTTTTGGGATTACTGCAATTCTGGATGCCGGCACTGAGGGCTATGCTTCCTATGACTCCATCCGGGGAAGTTATGATGGCCTGGATTCCTATCGGGAAGCGACGTTAGACAAAGAAATATCCATGCGGGTGGCCGCATCACAATATGCTAACCCCGAATCCTGGAAAGATGATCTAAGACAGATAAAAAAACGCAGGTTCGCCAATGAACTGGGTGCATTGAATACGGTAAAAATATTTGCCGATGGTGTTATCGAAGGCGGTACGGCTGCGTTGTTGGAGCCTTACATCGGAACCGATGATCGCGGCATTTTAAACTGGCATCCAGATACCCTGAAAAAAGCCGTGGCGGAGTTTGACAAGGCAGGTTTCCAAATCCATATTCACGCTATTGGCGATTGGGGCATTCGAAGCACTCTAGACGCCTTTGAATTCGCGCGACGACAAAACGGCTTGGGCGATAAGCGGCACATGATGTCCCACGTTCAGCTCATTCATCCCCAGGACGTGCCCCGCTTCAAAGAATTGGATATAATCGCCAGTTTCCAGGCGCTGTGGGCATATCCGGATAAATATATCACAGATTTGACGCTGCCGGTATTGGGCCCTGTACGCTCGAAGTGGAATTACCCCATAAACAGTGTTTATCTATCGGGTGGCCGTATAGCTGGCGGCAGCGATTGGACGGTGTCTTCCCTGAATCCCCTGGATGCCATAGAAGTTGCCGTTACCAGACGGGGACTTGGGAAGAAGGATGGAGATGCCTTGTTCCCTGAAGAAGCGGTGAAGTTGGAAACCATGTTGCGCGCTTATACGCTGGAAGGCGCGTATAGCCTTTTCAAGGAACGTGAAATCGGCTCACTAAAAGCGGGAAAATTGGCGGACGTCATCATTCTGGACATGAACCTGTTCCGGATTCCGGCGCATGAAATTCATAATGCAGCCGTAGTTCAAACAATCTTCAATGGTAAAATTGTTTACGGAAAATGATCCAGAACCACATCTTTACGTTATTTTATTTACAGAAGGCCCCGCCAAGCGGCGGGGTTTTTTGTTTGTGGGCTGGTGGGCAGTTTCTAACGTAATGCAAAATATTATTGGTAATATTTCAATCCAATATTTATGCTAAATAAAATATTTCGCAGTTACCGGGATCTCCCCCGGGATATCCATCTGCTCATCCTGATGGAATTCACTCTGAGTCTTATTCATGTCGCTTTTATACTCATTTTGAATATTTTTTTGCGCAAGCAGGGCTTCAGCGATCCTGAGATCGCATCATTTAATTCGCTGCGCTTTATTGGTGCTCTGGCGTTCGCCTTGCCGCTGGGTATTTTTATACGGGGGAAGAAACTCAAACCATTATTCATTCTAGCTGCCCTGATCGTGCCACTGACGAGTGGATTGATAATTCAGTCGGTCCATCACAAGATGGTGCCAATGATCCAGCTGGCATTTTTGTCCTGGGGATTTGGAATGATGCTGATGCGAGTCTGCTCACTGCCGTTTATCATACGCAATACCACTCCGGATAACAGCACGGAAGCCCTATCCCTGAGCGCTGCAACCTGGTCTCTGGCGACGATATTCTCCGGTGTTATTATCAGCGGTCTGGATTGGATTGGATATTTCAAAATAGGGTACTGGTCATTTACCATGAACGAACGCAGCACGCTCTGGATCATTACTGTTTTGGGCGCGTGCTCCATATTCTTTGCCCTAATGATTAAAGAAGGCGACCAACAATCATCTGAAAGAAATAATGATTTATTCACGATACGTAAATCATATGATTGGTCGTTGATTTTCAAAGCGATCTCGCCTTTGATACTGATCTCTGTTGGGGCCGGTTTGACGATACCATTCGTAAACCTGTTTTTTAATTCTGTATTTGGATTGGGGGCCAGCGATTTTAGCCTTCTGGGAAGCGTGACCGCATTACTGGTATTTATTTTTTCTTTATTGGTACCAGCCCTGCGAAAGAAATATGGTTATTGGCTGACCATCGTTGTTGTGCAGTCACTGGCCA
>CAYNPR010000194.1:0-3273 GCA_964399115.1 uncultured bacterium
TCCTGAGACAATTTTTTCATATTCTTGATGTTCGCTTCTTCCTCTGGGATACCATGGTTTTGGATCTCCAGGTAAAACCTTTCCGGGAAAATTTCAGCATAGCGGAGAGCAGCTTCCTTTGCTCCCTCGTAATCGCCTTGGAGCATTTTTTCTGGAATTTCGCCCTTTAAACATGCCGACATACAAATAAGACCTTCACTATATTGGCGAAGAAGTTCCAGATCCATCCGGGGACGATAATAAAAACCCTCCAGATAACCGGCTGTGACCAGTTTCATGAGATTCTTATATCCGGTATAATTTTGAGCAAGTAGAACGAGATGATTGTTCCCCCAACCGCCTTCCGCCCTTGCCTGTTTATCAAAACGGCTACCAACGGCCACATAGGCTTCGCATCCAATGATCGGTTTGATGCCGGCTTTTTTCGCTTTTTGATAATAGGGCACTACACTAAACATATTTCCATGCTCCGTAAGTGCTACTGAATCCATCTTTAGGTCATCAACGGTATTAACCAATTGATCTATACGCTGAGCACCATCGAGCAGACTATAGTCGGAATGGTTATGTAAATGTACAAATTCAGATGTCATTTTATTGTCCCTGCGTATATAGAAATCAGACCAATTAAGGTGCTAAATTTTAAGAGTCGGGCCCCATAAATGGCCGATGAAATTCCCGGATTTTTCATCAAAGAAACTACAACAACACCTAAAGGAATCTCAACACCGAGAATCAATAAAATACCATACCAAATCCCATAATAACTGGTAAGAAATGGAATGAACGATCCAACACCAACACAGGCGGAAAATACGATAGTCAAAAAAATAGCTTTTTCAATTCCGGCGTGAACAGGAAAGGTTTTCAGTCCGACAGCCGTGTCTCCATCCATATCAGCGATATCCTTTATCAATTCTCGAACCAGCGTTAACCCGAATGCCAATAGGGCTGGAACATACATGGGTTCCATATTCTCAAATGCTGCACCGCAAAATAGAAATGATAATCCCAGGATAAAAGCTATTGTCACGTTTCCCAAAAGAGGAATCCCTTTAATGGATTTACTATAAAATACCATAAGAGGCATGGCAATCGTGATACCAATCACCTTTGCATCTTGTGTGAGTTCCAGGCAGAACACACTGCCTATGAAAAAAAGCAATATTGATAGAAAAAAAGCTGTGTCTTTTTTCACATAACCCTTTGGTAGTGGGCGCATGGGACGATTGACAAGGTCAATCTTGTAATCCACTACATCATTCAGTGCATTGGCGGCCCCGGTAAAACACATAACCACTGTTACCACAAGGATCACGGTATTGGTTTCTGTAAGCACCCCCAGAATCCCGGATGCGAGAACCATGGCAAGTCCACTGGTAAAAACATTTAGCGGACGAATAAGACGGATATGGTGATACAAGGACTTCATTTTTTATAAAAACCATCTCTTCCTTATAAAGGATGGGAATCGGAAGTAGTTTAAAAATAAAGAAAATTTATGAAACTTGGACAACCAAAACCCTATCGTCCCCATTATAATCTTTTATCAATTCTACCTCGGAATATCCGGATTCAATAAAAATGGATTTCACTTTTTTGGGATGTCCTCCCAATCCTACTTCCAGGATAATCCAGCCGTTTTGCTTTATGCAGTTCCGACTCATTTCCGAAAACCGTCGATAGAAAGTCAACCCATCATTGTGATCTGTTAAAGCATTGGATGGCTCAAAATCTTTCACATCCTTCATAAGTTCATCCATTTCATCCAACGGCACATAAGGGGGATTGGAAACCAAGAGATCAAATTCTCCCATCGGGATTTGCTCTAAAATATTTAATTCTTCAAAGGACACATTCTGCGTAGCGAGTTTTTTTTTGTTATCATTGGCAACATTTAGTGCGCTTGGAGAAATATCAATCCCTAATATAGTAGAACCGGAAATCTCCAAACCCAATGTCGAGGCAATACAGCCGGAACCTGTTCCCACATCTAAAATGGACGGCGAAACTATTCCTTTCACTTTTTCTAAAACAGTATCTACGAGTCGTTCGGTTTCCGGCCGAGGAATCATCACATGTTCATTGACCAAGAATCTTCGTCCATAAAAATCACAGGAACCAGTAATATATTGTAATGGCTCATGTTTTAATCTTCTTTTAACCCAGCTGCGAATAACATACAACTGTGATTTTGAAAGGGACTCTTCAAACCGGAGATATACATCCATACGATCACATTTTAATACATCTCTAAGAAACCATTCAATTTCTATCCGAGGGTTCTCAAATCCTTTTTCTTTAAAATAGGATTCCGCCCAATTAATGAGATCAATAACGCGCCAAGCCTTAGGCATGGCAAAAAATCAAAGGCAAAGATAAAGTAATAAAGAATGAAACGGGCATTATTCCATTTCAGCAGCCAGAAGTTCCTGCTGTTCGGCGATCTTCAGCTGCTCAATTATTTCCGTAATATCTCCATCCAATATTTCGTTTAACTTATAGGTAGTAAAATTTATTCGGTGGTCCGTTACACGACCTTGGGGAAAATTATATGTCCGAATTTTTGCGGAGCGGTCACCTGTAGAAACCAAACTTTTTCGTTCGGCAGCACGTGCTGTAGCCACTTTTTCCTGTTCTGCCGCCAACAGTCTGGATTTCAACACTTTTAAGGCTGCTGCACGATTTTTGTGCTGAGATGATTCATCCTGACATGTGACCACTAATCCAGTTGGAATATGGGTAATACGGATCGCAGACTCTGTTTTGTTCACATGCTGTCCTCCGGCACCACTAGCTCGGTAAGTGTCAATTTTAAGATCACCTTCGTTGACTTTTATGTCCACATCTTCTGCTTCAGGCAACACAGCCACTGTGGCTGCGGATGTATGCACTCGACCACTGGTTTCCGTTTTTGGGATTCGTTGAACACGATGGACGCCACTTTCATATTTTAGCATCCCAAATCCACCCGATCCCTGGATGGAAATGATGGCTTCCTTCATCCCTCCTATTCCAGTATCGGACGAATCTATGATTTTAAATGTCCAATTGTTTCGCTCCGCATAACGCGTATAAACTCTATAAAGATCCGCCGCAAACAGCGCCGCTTCTTCACCACCGGTTCCTGCGCGAATTTCAAGTATGAGATTTTTATCATCATTGGGATCTTTAGGCAGCAAAAGCACTTTGAGTTCCTCTTCCAATTGAACTTTCCGTTTTTCCAATGCAACTAATTCTTCTTGCGCGATTTCCCGTAATTCTTCATCATCG
>CAYNPR010000195.1:0-3273 GCA_964399115.1 uncultured bacterium
TCTTTACGTGAATTATGATTGGGCACAGAAAGCCTACGACGGTGAAGACAAGAACAGGAACAATATTTTGGACGAAGGCGAAGACGCTAACGGCAATCAAATAATTGATCGGTATATTCTTCCTGCTCCACCGCCCTCACCAAATATGTTTGTGGAGGTCGAATCACAAAAAGTTACGTTGTACTGGCAGGATAATTCGGAATCGTTTTTGGATCCCATCAGCCAGGAAGCTGATTTTGAAGGGTATCGAATCTATGGTGCTCGAAAAACCGCCAATGAGAACTTGGGGGAGTTTTCTCTTTTGGCAGAAAATGATTTACAAAACGATATCGGGTACAATACGGGATTTTCAACCATTCAGATCACAAATGAATTTGGAGAATTGGACAGCATTCTTATAAATGACGAATATTATCATTATAAATTTGAGAATATGGAAATTAAGGATGGTTGGCTAAATTATTATGCCATTACAGCCTATGATAGAGGTGATCCGGATGCAAATCTTGCGAGCCTTGAAAGTTCCATATATTCAAACCGGGTGTACGTTTATCCAGGCAATGCAAAATCCGAGGGCGATATTTGGGTTGGGGATCCCACGGTTTATCCCAATCCATACAGAGGACAGGCACTGTGGGACGGATACGGCAGCCGCAGTAAAATGCTTTGGTTCCGGAATATACCAAAAGAAGCGGAGATCAGGATCTTCTCCCTTGCCGGTGATCTGGTGGATGTGATCCAGCACGACGTATCCTACAAAGGATCCGACGTCGCAAATATTAATGAACAGAAAAATCCGTTAATGGCTGGTGGAGAACACGCGTGGGACATGATTACGATGCATGACCAGGCAACGGCATCCGGCTTATATTTGTTTACGGTCGAAGATAAAAATTCAGGAACGATCAGGGAAGGAAAATTCCTGATCATAAAATAAACAGAAAAGGAGCTACAAAATGAGAAAAACTATCTTTTCGTTCTTAGCGTTCAGTCTACTGTTTGGTCAAGTGGATTATGAATCCCAGATTCAGTCCATTTTGAACGGTAGTTGCACCAGTTGCCATCAAAACGGTGGTGGTTACCAGAATAACTTAGATTTAACGTCCTATGATAATTTAATGGATGGAGAAAGTGATAATGGTCCTGTGGTAATACCTGGGGATCACGCAGGCAGTCTTTTATGGCAAAAGGTTAACTCAGGTGCAATGCCGCCAGGAAATAACCCGGATTTAAGCAGTGATGAGATTAACTTGATTGCCCAGTGGATTGATGAAGGAGCGACAGAGACTCCTGCTGTAGATGTTACAAACCTGTTTTTCTCCGAGTATATCGAAGGAAGCAGTTACAATAAGGCACTGGAAATCTACAATGGAACAGGTGCAGATATTGATCTAAGCGCATATTCTTTGTCAAGCTGCAGCAATGGCTGTGATACAGAGGGCGAATGGGACTACCCAGATAATGTCACATTTGTAGCTGGAACTATTGTAGCAGCTGGTGATGTGTATGTGGTCTATCATCAAGATGCTGATGCTGCAATTGTCGCTGAGGGCGATGAAACCTTTACTTATCTAAGTAATGGAGACGATGCTTTTGCTATAACACTAGCAGGTGCAACAGCCAGCTTATATACCATTATTGATATAATTGGTGACATGGGCGGTGATCCCGGAGATGGCTGGGAGGTAGCAGGCGTAACGGAAGCGACCAAGGATCATACCCTGGTCAGGAAAGCAAACGTTACCGAAGGCAATGGCGGTGACTGGACCAGTTCAGCGGGGACCAATGAGAATGACTCTGAGTGGTATGTATTAGATCAAAATACTTGGGAATATCTTGGTTCACATCCTCATGACATATCCGGTCCTGCTCCAACAGTTGTCGTGAACGAATTTTTAGCTGATGCTGGGAGCTGTTGTGGTGTCGATATATTTGGGGATGGTGAAGATTTCGTTGAGATCTACAACCATGGCGATGAGTCGGTAAATATCATGGGCTGGGGATTTGGAGATACGGATGGAGAAGTTGAAACGACTGCACCGGACACGTCAATAGCACCGGATGATTTTATAGTATTATGGTACACCGGTAATAATGATGCCGTTTTCCCGGAAGTCGATGCTAAACTCAGTGCAGGAGGCGAAGCGATATACATTGCGGATGCTGATGGCAATACCGTTGTATATATGGAGTTTGGAGAGCAATCCGAAGATATCTCATACGGTAGAGTCCCAGATGGTGCCGATACCTGGGAATACTTGGATCCACCTAGCCCGGGTGCTACAAATGCAGCAACGGGGGATTATACGGCAATCTATGATATTCAGTTCGTGGCGGACCCGGATGCGGATGATGCCAGTCCGCTTAATGGACAGGAAGTGACCATACATGGTGTGGTCACTGCAGAATTTTGGGGTTCTGATCAATACAGGTATATGAACGTTCAAGATGCGGAAGGTCCCTGGAACGGGATCGTCTGTTTTGAGTATGGTGGTTGGGATTCATTTGGCTTTGTGGATGAGAATGGGAATCCCGTTATTGGCCCTGGTGAAGGAGATGAAGTAACCCTTACTGGTACCGTGGAAGAGTATTCTAACTTGACCGAAATTCTGGATGTAACGGAAGTTATTGTTCATGGTCCCGTAGATGAAATGATTTCACCTTCAGTTGTTGCTGTTGGAGATATTGGCGAAGCTTACGAAGGATGTTTGATTGCCGTTACAGATGTGACGGTAGATGATCCGGATCTTGGTTATGGTGAATGGTCTATGACTGATGGAACAAGTTCCATTGGCGCTGATGATAAATGGGACTATTTCTTTTATCCTGACGAAGGACAAAATCTGGCGGAAGTGACAGGCATTTTGGATTATGGATATGGTAATTACAAACTTCAGCCCCGTTTAGCACGAGACGTTGTGGAAGCCGATGGAGACCCAATTCGGATCCAGCGTATCCAGCAGGTCCTCTACAGCGACTTGATAAAAGCTGGTGCAGATGAATCATCGGATATGTCCTATATGTATGGCGATACGGTTTTACTGGAAGGCATTGTGACCATGCCCACAGGGTTAAGCTACGCCGGCGCTGGCGTCAAATTCATTTTTGCAGACGCAAAAGGCGGCCCATGGAGTGGAATTTTATCCTATGATCCTGACAGTTCAGCATTCCCCATACTTTTTGAAGGAGACTTGATACAGGCTACAGGTTATATCGCTGAATACACAACCGGACCAGCGAACATGACGGAACTTTTTATCACCGAACCGGTCA
>CAYNPR010000196.1:0-3271 GCA_964399115.1 uncultured bacterium
AGCGTCACTCCAGCCGGTCCCATATTTTTTTGCGCTCCGGCGTAGATCACCCCGAATTCAGATACATCGATGGGTTTGGAAAGAATGTCGGACGACATGTCGGCTGCCAGGAACCCATCAGGATTCTTCACGTCTGGATATGCTTTATATTGTGTTCCGTATATCGTATTATTGCTTGTGATATGAAAATAGGAAGAGCTCATATCCTGTTCAGGGTCTTTTGGAATATAGGTAAACGTATCTTCCTTGGAACTTCCGATCACGTTGGCTGTCCCAACCTTGTTGCATTCCGCAATGGCTTTTGATGACCAGGAACCGGTTTCCAAATAATCCGCGGTGCCTCCTTCCTGCAACAGATTCATGGGAATCATGGAAAACTGCGTTGAAGCTCCGCCCTGCAACCAAAGCACGTGATAATTGTCCGGTACTGCAAGTAATTCTTTGAGCATGGTTGTGGTTTCATCAAACAGGGATACGACCGATTTAGAGCGGTGGCTCATTTCCAATACGCTCATGCCTTGATTGAGGAAGTTGTTCGCCCCTTTGCCGGCAGCTTCCAAGACCGGTTCGGGTAAGCAGGCGGGTCCTGCACTGAAATTATAGATC
This sequence comes from uncultured bacterium, assembly GCA_964399115.1. Taxonomy (GTDB): domain Bacteria; phylum Fidelibacterota; class Marinisomatia; order Marinisomatales; family UBA1611; genus CAYNPR01. The sequence continues at coordinate 607 of CAYNPR010000196.1, forward strand.
TTCAAATGAATGGAAACCTCGAAAAATATGGATTAACTGATGGATGAAATTATCCAGAATTAATCGGAGTCAACAATGAAAAACCCCGTCAATACCAATTTATGATACGGACGGGGTTTCATATTAAAAATACTAGGTTTAGGGTCGTTCTATTCTATAGGGTATGGACCAAACGGCAGTGTTGTACCCGCCATCGGATACGAAAATAGTAGCCAGGTCGATTGTTTCAAAAAAGCTGCGGAATGCTCTGCGCACATATCCGGGTCCCGGACCGTGGGCCCGCCAGCCGCCCGTATGGATATTGTCATTCATTACGGCGTCAAACGTCAACCCGCGGTCATTGAGATGCCTGCGGCCGCGCATGTCGTGATTTCGGCCATAGTTCAGCAAGACCCATTCAGCGATACCGGCGGTGTCGAGTGCGTATTCCGGGCCCGTATTTTCTACGGTTACGCCAACCACATACACTCCAAACGCCGTAAAAGCAGGCAGGGAATCACGATCTATGAAAAGGTCACCCAATCCATCTGATTCATAAAAGTAAAGCAGGTCTCCCAATTCAAGGCTATCCGTTAAGGCATAGACCGATAGATCGGAAATGGACACCTTATCCCCGGAACCGCCGGTTATCGGTGTTATCGCATCTATTTTCCAACTGTATCCATCCGGATTATCGGCGTCTTCCACCTGGATGAACCGGACCTTGCGGTTGAATGTGGATGAAAAATCCTTTGTGAAGCTCAATGAATCGATCTGTTCATGATTGGACGTATCAATGGCTTTCGCAATGAATTCACCCGTCACGGTATGGGTTACCAGCCCAATGGCCGTTTCCCCATCGATCTCGAAATCCACAGTCCTTTCGTGGTCGGTGATGCGTCGGCCAAAACGGATACGGTATCCTTCGCCGAAAGAAAGCGTATCGCTGAACGTGCGGCCCACGCCGCCCGTCTCCAATCCTACTTCATGATCAAGATCCGCATCCCCATCGGATCCAAATCCATCCATACCGGCAACGTCATCCTGGTCCAACAGACCAAGCAATACTTCTTCGGTGTCGATCTGTTCTTCCGTTTCACCGCAACCGCCAAAAATGGCCAGCAGAGAAATGACTAACGTGAGATTTTTCATGTTAACTCCTCCTAAATCAATATTAAAAGTTGCCGTGGCGCCCTCGACGACCACCCTTCCGGCGTTTCATATTTTTTTTCATACCCCGATGATCTTTCTTTCGTTCTTTCAGCTCGCCGCGAACGTCTTTCATCATTTTATGTTTAAACAACCCAAGATTGGCCAATTGCCTTGTGCTTAAAAGGTCGTCCATTCCCAATAGAAACTCAGACTCAAGGTCCAGGGAACTTTTTTTCAATTCCGTGATCTTTTTCACCGTTTCCTTGACGTCATCAACGGAGATATTCTCTTCTTTTTTCAATTTCTTCTTCAATTCCTTGCCAAGCGCCCTTTCCTTCTTTCTGGTCTCATCCATCGCTTCACGGTGCTTTCGAAATCGCGGAAAGAATTTCTCAGCCTGTTCCGTCGTCAACTCCAGATCATCCGTCAATCGCCAGACCATCATCATTTCCATTCGATCAGAACGTTTACCTCCATCAACAAAATCATCGAAATCCCGTTCGAAACGTTCCTCGTCCCGACCGTGATCATCCAACTCCTTTTCTCCCTTATCCTGAGCCACCAATACCGAGGCTAAAAGAATTAATAATACGTGTTTCATAATGCTGTCTCCATTTCTAGTTCAATTTCGTTAAATAACTCTATTGTTTCCCAAAGATCACCCTCTTCCAAAAGGAACAAGGCAAGGTCTTCGGTATAGGTACTGTCGGCCTCATAAGTCTCCGTATTCAGCGTCCACAGATCAGTTTCAAATATTTCCGATGATTCTTCCTCCCATTCCGCAAGATAAGCGGCCGATGGCATGGGTGCGCCAAATTGGGTGTAGGTCAACAACCCGACCACCAGCAACATCAAAATGGTCGCCAACCCAGTCATACGGTTCTGCTTCGACTCTTCGATCCGTCCATGGAGCCTTGAAACGAATTCATCCGAATCAGTCTCCACAAAACCATGGGATATGGAATTCAATAATTTTTCCTCAAACTTATCCATCGGTAAGCCAATCCTTCAGTTTGATGACAGCATGATGAAAATTTACTTTTGCCGATCCTTCGGACATTCCCGTCATGTCGGCAATGTCCCTGTAGGAGAGTTCCTGTGCAATTCTCATCATGACCACTGTCCGCTGCTTTTTGGGTAATTTGGCAATACCGTCCCAAAGTTCCTTATGGGTCCAACTCCGCTCCAGATCCGTATCCCATTCTCCACGGTCCGGAGTTTGATCCAAGTGAAGTAGGTTTTTCCATTTGTTTCGTGAAAACCACGTATTGGCCGTATTGACGTTGATCCTGTACAAATAGGTTGTAAATGCCGATTCGAAGCGAAACTTCTTAAGGTGTTTGAAAAGTTTAAAGAAAACGTCCTGCGCAAGATCTTCCGCAGCCATTTGGTCCCGTGTAATGGTAAAAAAGAAGCCCACCGTGTTTGAAAGATGCCGGCGAACCAATTGATCGAATGCGGTATTTCGGCCTTCTTGATATTCTCTGATGAGTTCATGGTCGTTTTGCATGACATTACGCACTATAGGACGCAG
>CAYNPR010000197.1:0-3260 GCA_964399115.1 uncultured bacterium
GTAAAAAACCAAAAAAAGTCAGGCCAAAATGGAAACTGAAAGAGTTGGATCATGGAATTTTTGGTGAATTAATTATAAACCTCGATGTTTCACCCGACAACACTTCAATTGTATATCCAAAATATCGTTATGGTGGTAAACAATCCCTTATGTATGGCATTTGGAAACTGGATATTAAAACAAAGAAGAAAACCCTGCTTATATCAACTATGAGAGCTAATTATCCCAAATTTTCACCAAATGGTGAAAAGATTATTTTTGTTGCTCATGAAAATTCCATATCGCAGATCTATACCATGAATGCCGATGGAAGTGATATAAAACAGATCACATATAATGAAGGTGATACCCAGATTATAACACCTGCTTGGAGCCCAGATGGGAAATCGATCGCTTATGCCCAGTCGGATCCAGACGGATTAATGGATATACATGTCCTGGAATTATCTACTGGACAATCAAAACAAATTACCAATTCCAGCGAAGGAGACTTTCTGCCTATTTGGTACCCCGATGGTAAAAAGATCTCTTACACAGGGCTATACGATTACACGCCAAATCTTTACACTCACGATCTGCCATCTGGAGAAACAATCCAAAATACTGATGTAGGTGATGCTGTTATCGGGGCGCAATGGAATGAGAAAACATCTACCATAACGGCATTCACTTTGAATACGGTGGATTCAGCAAGGGTGGTGGAAATTGATCCAGCCAGGATAGCTAATAAGACAAAGCTTAATATCAATTCTGCCTTTTCTTCCTGGCGGACAAAAACGCCCGATTATCCCCTGGTGGGTATTGATCCGAATAAAGAAATAAAGATTAGGGAGGAGTCGAGATATAAATTTTATAAGAATATGAGGCATCTGGGAACCATTATACTGCCGGATGTGGAAAGCCTGTTTTATAATGGTGCATTCACGGATGGTCTTGGCAGGCATACTGTTGCTGGATTTTACGCTACAGATTATGATACTATACATAGCGTTGCTTTCCAATACCAGAACAGTACGGGTTTTCCATTTGGCGGATTTTGGGGAGTGGATTTTTATAAAGATTTTAATTTCCAGCTCCAGTTTTATAATCGTGACCAGAACACACTCATAGAATTGTTTAACGGTATCTCTTTATGGGGCAGGTATCCCTACAATTTTGGGAATTCCTTATCTGCCAATCATATTCTGAATTACTCTTTTCAATTTATGGATCGTGTAGCTCTATTTGATACGACCCAATTTTCATCCGATGTTTTTGATTATCCAGAGTCTGGCAAAGAAGGCAGCATCAACCTTAGATACGCTTTTTTAAACAAAAGAAATCACGCGAGAAACATGTTCTCTCCCAACCAGGGATATGGTCTTGAATTGATCATGAAAAAATCCACCCCTTCGCTTTGGGGAGATTTTGATTATTTAAAAACAGAGGTTGATATTTACACAAACAGAAAAATAGGCCCCTTTTCTCTTTATGGTCGTGGTCGTTATGAGAAATTAAATGGCAATCCTCCCCCTCAGGAAAAATTGGGGATTGTCGATATCCCAAATTATTACATAGCCGGCGCTTTGACTCCGGGAAGAGAATTTATGTCGCCCAGGGGTTATTCTGGCAAGAAAATGGGCGATCAAGCATTTATGGGCACAATCGAATTAAGAGCACCGGTTGTACCACTCAATATTATAGAAGTATTGAAAGTAATAAAATTTGGAAAACCAACTATTGCTCTTATTTCAGATTTTGGGAACGCTTGGAATAAGGACAGTCAAATGGGAGATTGGATTGTAACCACCGGAGCTGAATTCAGAATGTCTCTTACTCTAGCAAATGCTCCATTATTTATTTTTAGTTATGGCTGGGCACAATCCCCTGAAAAATGGGGTAATGATTTGGAAAAACTGGCAGAGATGGAGGAAGGAGATGTTATAGATGTGGGACCCAAACCCTATTTTCAATTGACACTCATTACTCCTTTTTAAAAGATAGTTTAGAACCTGAGTTTTCTAAATGACATAGAAAAATACAAACCACTAGGCGCAATCTCGGGTTCATCAGAATCCCATGTTGCTCCTACCCATTCAGTTATATTATTCCCATTTTCACCCATATCTTTCTGGTACTGCCATGGACCGTTCACACTGGTAAAAACATAGCTAGCGGTTAAAACGATATCCCGTTTCTGGCTGATTTGTATTGCGAGATTTAAATCAAGAGACGGATCGGAAAAAAAAGAAATTACACTATGGCCGTTATCGTCACCCCTCCATGCAAATAAAGCAGGCAGGCCTAATGAAACGGAGCCTTTTGTGCCAGAACCTGAGAAAAGGGTATAATCGAGATCTGTCCCAAATCCGAAATATCCATCCGTTTTATTTTTTGAATCCATAACGGTACCTAAATAACCATTGAGACTGCCAGAAAATTCGGTAAAGGGACTTATCCATATTTTTCCTGAAAGCTCAGATCGTTCATTTTTAGCATAGGTAATATTTAAATCTGTGAGAAAAGGGACATCTTTGAGCTCGTAAGCTTTATGACCAGGTTTAATCTTTCTCCATTTACGAACCACTTTAGCCTTACTGGCATCAGGGCCCACATTTGTTATTCTTACAAGCCCCCGTGATTTTCCAGGAAGAGTGACTGTTTTGCCTTTATATGTTTTTATTTTATCCTGGGATGATATTTCGAACATTGCCCCTTTTATAAGTCCCAGATTTTCACCGGAAAACATGCTTACGTAATTGCCATCAACTTCAATGATTTCGCTGGTAATCATATACAGGTCTTTTAATTTCATCCTTATCTGCATAGACAACTGATTTAAAACTCTACTTAAAGATGCATCACGATTGCCCCCTGTGAAACTTGCATTCAATGAGAAGGAGTGTTCAGAAACCCCTGATGCCACATTAACCAGCTTAACATTCCCTTTAAACTCTGTATGAATATTATTTTCCAGTTCCAACCTAATTTTTTCAGTGTCAGATTGGCGGGAGTTGTCTATGCTTTCAGTTACGACGGTTTTTACAAGCCATGTAAACAAGGTTCCCTCATCTTCATCGCCATCATCATCTTTTTTCTTTTCTTTAGGTACGCCTTTTTGGCCAAAATGAACAATTTCCAATATGATCGCTCGCTCAGCGGCCGCCAGTTCTCCCAACTGAACAACCTGGTCATTATTTACCATGCCGGATAGTTGAAATTTTTGTTCTTCCAAAATCTCATCTACAAGATTGCGGTCAATCACTTCAAATCTACCTAAG
>CAYNPR010000198.1:0-3225 GCA_964399115.1 uncultured bacterium
TCTTTTCTACTTCATCCTTAAAGTTTTGATATAATCTTTCCTGTTCAGCAGTATACGCATCAAATTCCTTGGAGATCGTCGCCAATTCTTTAACCTCTGCTGTAGCCATGTCCTCAAAATCTGTCGTCTGTTGTTTTAGAAATTTTTCAAAATCATCCTGGCTGTAAATGAAAGAATAAACATATAAAAATGCTATCATAAAATAAATGGAGAAGGATTTATATTTTTTCATCATCACACTCCTTATTCTTTAGACATTTTATTTATCAGTGATATCTTTCTGTTACGGATTTCCAATACCTGCCAGGTGTTACCGATTCTATCCTGGGGTATCTGCACTTTGTGGAGTAGTTTTCCCTTACCGTATACTTTTACCACAGCTTTTGAATATTTAGAAAAATCTTTTGTCTTAGGAGATGAACGGTGAGTATAATCGTGTACGTAATATTCATAAACGGCATTCGGGGAAATTTCTCTTACTGTAATAGTCTCAGGTCCATATCCATTCATATCGTCCCTGTCTACTTCTGCTATACCGTCTGCATATTTCCTTTTGTTTCTGTAAGATATGTGGTAATCCCCTTTTTTCACTAAATGGGCGTCAAGGTCCCGCGGTTTTTTTGACCAGTCCAGGACAAAACGAATGTGTTTCAAATCGATTTCAGGGGAAATGGAAAACCGGTTTAAAAACAACGTTCCCGCCTGCAGCTCCAGGTCAAAATCTGTTTTAATGTATTTATCGGCGCGAAAGGAAACTGGAATAACCGAAAACGCATCTTCAGGTATAGGGAATAGTATCTTCCCTTCGTCATTTGTTTTGTACTCTCCAATGTCGTCCATCTTAACGATGGCATTATGAATCGGGTTCCCTGTAACAGCGTTAAAAAAGTGGAGAGTAAGCTCTCCCTCCATTTCAGAAAAAGCATCATCCATGTGCTTGTCTATATCCTTAATTTGGGGATACTGACCGAAAATCCATGTGGATGACATAATGATTGTAAGAACAATGTAGTTTAATTTCATATCCATGTCTCCTTTTTAAGATTGTATTTCATTCCAGTAGACACCATCCAGTATCACATTCGGGTGCTCTTTTTACCAACGGCTGATACCTAAATTTGGTTCCGTCCAGTTTCTCTGATTTGAACGCTCCTCCTTCAAGATGGTTTTTTTTCTTCACCAGGTTCCTCTCGAATATCGTATTCTTCATATGGAAAACCTGATCTTTGGTTATCACACTATCAAATTCATCAAGTAAGGCGTATTTCGAGTAAATTATCTCCGAACTTACCTAATTGAAGAGGTGACATAATGTATGTCTATTTTGGTATCCCATACTCAACCAGTGTGTAATAGATTTTACGCTCAGTATCATACCACCTTTTAGTCACCATGGCACCTTTTAAAGTAACATCTACTACTTCTTCCATCCAGGATTTTTCGAAGTCACCCCCGCTATCATAATGATACTCAAGCGTAGACTGACTAATGTGAATCTGCTTGGCGATTTCCTGGCGTCCATTTTTTGCCGATTCATTCCATGACCGTGCAAGATAGCTGTATGCTTTACTCATGCCCACACCATATATATAACCACTCTTTTGAGGAGCTGATTTAACCCAGTATGGCGATTTTGGATGATTGGTATTTATAGTCTTAAACCGTTGTGTGATAGTGCAGGGTTTTGACGTTATAGAATATTCTTCCTTCCATCCAACAAGGACAATTGCCTGCTTACTGGTGAGGAGACTATCCAAAACTACAGAATAATCATCTATCTTTTTGTATAGTATGGAGTCAATCTCTTCAGTAATAAACGTCTTAACACCAATGGTAGCCCCTTCAACATACTGTGCCAATCCGGAACGAATGTGAACTTTGTAGGCACGGATTAAATTGCCAACACCATCATCCCGTGCAGCCATAAATGAGTCATGGTCATTGCTGTACCTATTTGCAATACCAACAGAATAAATGCAGCTACTATCCGTAGGTATCTGTTGGAACCACAGGGGCATCGTTGTCAACTGAGCATCCGCCACAGCACACAATAAAATGATCCCCCAGTGAAGACATCTCCTAAATACTACATACATTAGGAGAATGAATCATTAGTTGTTATTCAGATCCCTGAATAGACGAATTCATTTCGTTGAAAGCCTGTGATGCTTTGAATTCATTATAAAGTGCTTCTTCTTTACTAGCAGCATTTGCTGCACTTTTTCTTGTATTATCTAAAGAATAAGATACCAGCACCCAGACACTGCCATCATTGGAAAAGTATGTATCTTCTATCACACTGCCCGACAAACTGTTAGACGTCACCTGTTTTGTAACACTTTCAGTGAATTCCAATGCCTGGGCAGATTCTCCAATACCGGACTCCTGCATAAAATCCTTCAACATTGAACTGACTTGTATTTTGACTGCTTCGGAAATCTCTGTTCTTGCTCGAGCTGCCGCAGCTTTCTTTGCTAATGCAGGATTCTGTTTTTTGGCAAATCCTACACCATAAAATGCATCTTCAGCTGTTTGTCCGCCTGCCCATTTAGGTACATCTCTACCCATTTTCATATCCTCGCTTGTACCGGATTTTGATCCGGCACAGCCTATGAGAAATAATCCAACAAATGTAATTGCTATAATATTTTTCATTTTATTTCCTTTGTCTTATTTAGTTTGAAACGGCATTAATGGTTAATGATTAACTCAAGCCATACATGTTTATTTTAGTTCTTTTTTGGTTGGTAATGCAAATTCATTCTGGGAGTCATTTATCTTTTTAATAAAAACTGGATATGGAGCTATTTTGGGACATGATACAACAATACCTTTTCAATACGCTGATCCAAAGGAATGCCTGTGAGCCAACGCTGGAGTTCTATGAAATTCTGACTGTTACCGGAAAATACCTGCTTAGATTTTCCTATCTTTGGCAAACTCTCAATGACCGGAACTTTTTGTTTCGTACAAATAATATAAATTGAACCAGAAAAATAGAAAGAATGTAATTAAAGAATCTTTTCCCCATAAACCCTGATTGTTAATTGCGAATGTATGACGTGTAAAAATATAGTGACAGATCACTGTAAGAGCATTGGTTCTCGTTGGATTTTGGTCCATAGGGGAAGAATTTTTGCTTCGAAATTCTTTTGATCTTTCCAACATTCTCCCAGATCCCAGAATTGAAAGCCGTTGCATATATGGCGATCCTGGATTCATCAT
>CAYNPR010000199.1:0-3222 GCA_964399115.1 uncultured bacterium
AGACCGACATGACTGCAAGCATGCCTGAAAACGTCATTCAAATGATGGAAGGTAAGGTCCCACTAAAGCGCTGGGGCGAACCGGAAGACGTTGCAAACGCCTATATTTTTCTGGGCAGTGATGAAGCCAGTTATATTACCGGTACCGTCTTGAACGTGGACGGCGGTGTTGTCGTATAAGAGTATTGAATAAAACAAGGGGGCTCTCATGAGCCCCCCAGATTTAACGGATCTTAACTGATCTTGATTTCCCGTTCCTTGGGAAGTATGTTCTCGTGCTTCGGTAAATCCACTTTTAGAATTCCATTCTTAAATGATGCCGTAATCTTTTCATCATTAACGGTCTCCGGCAGATTGAACGTCCTGTTGAATGAACCATGATAGCGTTCTCTATAGTGATAGTGATCATTGTCCTTTTCGTTTTCCATTGTTCGTTCACCACTTACAGTCATGACGCCATCCGTAATGTTGATCTTTACATCCTTTTTAGTAAGTCCAGGAATATCTGCTGTTAATATGAATGAATCATCTGATTCCTTTACGTCGACGGCGGGTGACCAGTTGCGGTTGCCGCGGACGGGGAAATTCCAGTCATTCTTAAATACAGAGTTGATCATATTGTCCATTTCGTCAAAGACGCTCACGGGTTTTGGTGTCCATTTAATTAATGTCATTTTTGACTCCTTATTTATTGTGTTAAGAATTCAATTTCTTTCATCAATAAAGATGCCAACCATGTGAATTGCTTCTTTTTAACAGACGGTTTGCAAATATGGCGTAAAACAATTGCCGTTGTGAAAAATGGTTTGACGAATTGACAAATTAGTATGACAAAAATTTTCAATAATTTGATACTAGATTCGTTGATATAAGATATGCTAAGGAATTAATTTTAAGGATGTCATCTTTGAATAACGATTAACATACGAAAACAAACTAAAATACAATTATGAAAAACAATCTAGATATGAATCATCTTTTGAGTTCGGTAGACGTACCCGCGGAATGGGTCGGACTCCGGGAAGTTACCGAAGCCCATACCCCACGCATGATCCGGGATGGTGTCCCCGTCACCAATGGGCGTTTTTCTACCCACGGTATTATGGTGGAAATACTGGTCAATGGCCAATTTGGCTATTACGGGACACCGGACCTTACAGCGGAGGGCGTTGCGGAAGCAGCCAGAAAAGCACACAAACAAGCGGAGCTCGCTTCCAGGTATTCCACCTATCATTTTGATGAATCTGCTCGCCCATCGCACAAGGGCTCTTACCAGTCGCCATTTATGAAATCTAGGGAATCCCTGTCCGCAGGTCGGCTAAATGAAATATTATTGGAGGCCTACAACCATCTCAAAGTATCGGATAAAATCGTCAGTGCATCATCGCTCTGCCAGACCATTGAAACCACGTTTCGGTTTGTGAGTTCGAACGGGAGCGATATCCGGCAAGATTTCTTAATGCTTGAATTTGACTTGAGCGCGACCGCAATGGAAGGCACAAATCAACAAACTCGAACGTTCGGAGGGATGCGCGGGACCTGTCTCCAAATGGGAATGGAATATTTCGAGAAATATGAAATCATGGCCAATGCCAACCGCATAGGAGAACAGGCACTTGAGCTCCTGGAAGCCGATGACTGTCCCACAGATGAAATGGACGTAGTGATTGCACCGGACCAGATGATGCTCCAGATCCATGAGAGTATCGGCCACGCCCTTGAAGTGGATCGTATCCTGGGGGATGAGCGCAATTATGCTGGTTGGAGTTTCGTAAAACTGGAAGATTTTGGAAAATTGCAATATGGATCCAAATTAATGAATATCACTTTTGATCCCACGGTTTCTTCAGAATACGCATCCTATGGATTTGATGATGGTGGATTAAAGGCGACCCGGGAATATTTGATCAAGGACGGTATTTTGCTCCGTGGGCTAGGAGGAATGGAAAGCCAGATCCGCTCAGGGATTGATGGTGTGGCAAATTTTCGTGCCAGTGCGTGGAACCGGGCTCCGATTGACAGAATGGCGAACATCAACCTCGAACCAGGAAATTCAACCTTAGATGAATTGGTTTCCCAGGTTGAGAAGGGAATTTATATGGAAAGTAACAAGTCCTGGTCCATCGACGATTATAGAAACAAATTCCAGTTCGGCTGTGAATATGGTCGGCTGATCGAAAACGGAAAAATGACCAAAACGGTAAAAAACCCCAATTATCGCGGTATTTCAAACCCCTTTTGGAACAGTCTGAAGGGTGTGGGGAATCAGGATACTTTCGGCATTTATGGTACGCCCAACTGCGGGAAGGGAGAACCTAATCAGGTGATTCGGGTTGGCCATGCATCACCTGCATGCTTATTCGACAACGTTCAGGTTTTTGGAGGTGCATCCTAGTGGAAAAGATCTTTAATCAACTCAGCGACAAACTTTTTTCTGAATTGCAGAATGGTGAATATCTCATACTTTCATTTTCAGGGGAAAACAGCCAGTTTATCCGTTTTAATGCGGCCACCATCCGGCAAACCGGGCTGGTGGACGATGCCGACCTTGGTATGAAGTTCATATCAAATAATCGTACCTGTCGCGGCGGGTTTACCGTGTCCGGCGATTGTGCAATGGACGTAACTCGCGGCAAAGCTGAAATAGAACGCATGCGAACGGAAGTCCGGGAAATTCCCGAAGATCCTTTCCTAGTCATACCGGAAAATGCGGGATCCAGCCATGAAATAAAAACAGCGAGTGGTTTGCCATTTGAAGATGCGGTGGAAGCCCTGGTCCCGGCCATGTCCGGGATGGACTTTGTGGGCATCTGGGCCAGTGGCAGGATGTTTCGCGGGAACGCCAACAACCTGGGGCTGAAACACTGGTTTGAAACTGAATCATTCTGCCTGGATTATTCATTGGTTACGCCGGAACACCAGATGGTGAAGGGCTCTTATGCGGGCAGTGAGTGGGATCAGAACGAGTATGAGACTTATGTACAGCGGTCCCGCAAGAAACTGGATTTAATGAATAGAAAACCAGTCAAAGTGGAAACAGGGGAATACAGGACCTGGTTTGAATCTGCGGCTGTGGCCGATTTTCTGGGGATGTTTTCCTGGAACGGCATCAGTGAAGCATCCCTGAGACAGGGTTGCAGCGGGTTTGGGCGTATGCGTCATGACGACGTAAGGCTGTCGCCAAAATTTTCTGTGGTGGAAGATTTTTCACCAGGATTTTGTC
>CAYNPR010000200.1:0-3199 GCA_964399115.1 uncultured bacterium
ATGGTATCCCAGAGGAAGAAGCGAACATCAAGAATATGAAAAAATTGTCTCAGGACCTTGGATTGCCACTTGTTTGCACCAATGACGCTCACTATGCCCGAAAAGAGCATTGGGAAGCGCATGATATACATATTTGTCTGGGTATGGGCAAGGAGAGAAGCGATCCTAATCGAATGCGGTATTCTACACCTGAATTCTACTTCAAGTCCCAAGATGAGATGTATGAGATGTTCAAGGATTTTCCAGAAGCCATTGAGAATACTCGCAGAATTGCCGATAGCATAGATTTGGAATTGCCCATTGGCGAATATCATCTTCCTAAGTTTCCCATTCCTGAAGAAGAATCGTCCAACGATCCGGATGAATATTTAAAATCTTTAACTCAAACTGGTGCTGCGGAAAGATATGGAGAAATATCCCCAGAAATTGAAAAACGGATTAATCACGAATTGACCGTAATCAAGAATATGGGATTTGCAGGTTATTTTTTAATCACTGCTGATTTTGTACGCTATGCCAAAAAAACAAAAATACCCGTGGGTCCCGGTCGCGGCTCTGCTGCCGGTAGTATTATTTCTTATTCTCTTGGCATCACTAACATTGACCCGCTAAATCATGATCTATTGTTTGAAAGATTCTTGAATCCGGATCGAATCAGTATGCCAGATATAGATATCGATTTCTGTATCGAACGCAGGGGTGAAGTAATTGATTATATCAAAGAGCAATATGGAGAGAAATCCGTCACTCAAATCATCACATTCGGAAAAATGAAGGCTAAACAGGTCATTCGGGATGTGGGCCGGGTTATGGGCTATTCCTTTGGTGATGTAGATAAGATTGCCAAGACCATTCCCAATGAATTGAACATTACTTTGGATACCGCATTGGAAAAAAGTCCTGAATTAAGAGAGATGGCTGAGGGTGAATATAAGGAGCTTATGGAACACTCCAAGGTCCTTGAAGGCATGCATAGACATGCGTCAATCCATGCGGCTGGAGTTGTTATAGCTCCCGGTGATTTGACTGATTATGTCCCTCTTTATAAATCATCCACGGATGATGTCACCAGTCAGTATGATATGAAAGGTTTGGAAGAATTGGGCTTGCTGAAAATGGATTTTCTCGGATTACGAAATCTTACCGTAATCGATAAAGCCGTAAAACTCATAGAAAAAAAGGGTGAGGATATAGATATTGATACATTGCCATTGGATGACTCAAGTGTCTATGAACTTTTTTCAAAAGGATATACAATCGGTGTGTTCCAGTTCGAATCTTCAGGTATGCGTGAATTTCTAAAAAAATTAAAACCAACAATGATAGAGGACTTAATTGCGATGAATGCCCTTTATCGTCCTGGTCCTATGGACAATATTGATAATTTTATTTCCCGAAAACATGGAAAAAAGAATATCGCTTATACACATCCCTTAATGGAACCAATTTTGAAAGAGACCTATGGGATCATTGTTTACCAGGAACAGGTGATGCAGATTGCTCATGAAATTGCCGGGTTCACTTTGGCTGAAGCTGATGTTATGCGCCGCGCCATGGGAAAAAAAATAAAATCTCTCATGAAAAAACTTTCTATCAAGTTTATTGATGGGGCGAGTGAGAAAGGTATCTCAAAACTGAAAGCCGAGGACATATTTACCTTGATAGAAAAATTTGCCAAATACGGCTTTAATAAAAGCCATTCCACGGCATATGCTTATGTGGCTTATCAAACGGCTTGGCTGAAGACCCATTATCCAGCAGAATTCATGAGTGCAAATCTAACAAGTGAAATGGGTAACATTGATCGTGTGGTTATCCTCATTAATGAATGCAAGAAAATGGGGATTGAGGTTGCTCCACCGGATATTAATGTGTCGTTTGAAGATTTCCGCCCCGTGGATGGGGCTAAAATTTCTTATGGCCTGAATGCCATAAAAAATGTAGGTGCCAAGGCACTGGAAATTATTATTGAAGAACGCTCAGAGAGGGGAGGATATGAATCTATTTTTGATCTTTGTGCCCGGGTAGATCAGCAAAAAGTGAATAAACGTGTTTTAGAGAGTCTGATTATGTCTGGTGCTCTAGATTCTATGGAAGGGAATCGGGCACAAAAGTTTTGTGCCATTGACGGTGCTATTCACTATGGTCAGCAGATGCAAAGTGAAAAAGACCGCAATCAAGTAGACATGTTTGGAGGTAGAGAATCTGATGATTCTTTGATCAAGACGCCTGATTTACAGAATATCCCAGAATGGATTGAGAAAGAATCTTTGGATAAGGAGAGGGCAGTATTGGGTCTTTACGTTTCCGGGCATCCATTGTTGGAACATGCTGAAGACCTTGAAGAATTCACCAATGTTGATTTTAGTGAGGAGCAGGAACTCTCTAAAAATGATAAAGTAACTCTGGGTGGAATGATCACAAAAATCAATAAAAGGTTCGACCGCCGGAATCGACCTATGGCCTTTTTTAATATGGATTGCCTGGGCGGTCATGCTGAGGTAATCGCTTTTAGTGACTGTTTCCAGGCGTATGAAAATTTGATTCAGGAAGGCAATGTTGTTTTTATTCGAGGAAAATCTTCCGAGAATACCGATTTTTCCGATTTGAAAATTATGGCCAATGAGATCGTTCCCGTTGATAAGGTTCGGAACCGGTTATCCATGCGACTCAATATAAAGTTTAAAACCAATTCAACGAGTCCAGATGACGTTGATGAGTTGATGGATATGGCCCGTCATTATCCCGGTGAATGCCGTCTTGTATTTCATCTTCCAAATAACGGTCATTTGAAGAATATGCGTGTGATGGCTCACAACATTAAAATTTCGACCGAAAAAGAATTTATCAGGAAACTCCGTGAAAAATACGGCAAGGATAATGTTTGGGTTGAATAAGTCATATCATCTTGAATTGATAGAAGGGAAGAAATTCAAATATCCAAAACTATTGTTTCTACCATTTCAACAGATTCAAAATGATAAAAACATATGATTACTGTTATTCAAAGATGTTCTCGAGGGCAGGTCATTGTTGCCGAAAAAATCATTGGGGAGATCGGTCACGGACTGGTGATTTTACTGGGTGTAGAACAAGACGATTCCAAAACAGATGCAGATTTCCTTATCAATAAAATCTCTGGTCTCCGTATTTTCAACGATGAGAAGAATAAAATGAATTTATCCATAAAGGATATGAA
>CAYNPR010000201.1:0-3155 GCA_964399115.1 uncultured bacterium
TCCTGATTGAGAGTGAAATGAACCTGCGCCGAAAAAACTTCCTGGCTGATGCCAGCATCGAAGTGGAAGAAAGACCGGGGCAAGGCATTGTAATCCACGTCACTGTTTTTGATCAGTGGTCAACGACACCTGGGACAGGCTTGAAACGGGTTGGAAACCAAGTGACGTACTGGGCTGGGTTGAGTGAAAAAAACCTGTTGGGCACCGGCCAAAGCATCTCAATCTCCTTCCACAAAGAACTCAGGACAAAAGGCGCTACGTTTTATTATTTGAATCCAGGTGCGAGAACCGGGGATCTGTACTTTTCAACATACTATACCAAAAATGATGATGGCTTCAGTTTTGGATCCGCCCTGAGCAAACCCATCCTTTCCAAAACGCAGAAACACAGCTTTTTTGCCAGCTACCGGGCATCAAGAAGTTCCATGTGGCATTATTATGACGGAAATCTCATTGATGGCGCAAACAGTACGGCATTCGATATTGGAGAGACAAACCTACTTGCAGAATTCAAGGACGTTTCCAAACGAACGACTACTTTAGGACTCACACAATCCCATGGGCACCTGACAAAAATTAACGTGAGCCTGTTCACACGGTTCCATGAGCAATCACACCAGGGGAATTCACTATCAAACGATACAACTTTGATGGAGGAATTGACAATACGGAAAAGAGACGATATTTTAGCTGGATTTAGTGTGAGTCTGAATCAAAAAACCTATACCCGAACCCGGAACCTGACCAACCTTAAATGGACTGAGGATTTTGATAAAGTCAAGAACGTTTCATTCACTCTGGGAAGAAACTTCCAAGGTTTGGGCGCCAATAACAATGATTACATGGTAGGATTCCAAGCCAATTATACCGATATCTTCCGCACACGACATTTTTTATCCGCCCAAACCAGTTTGAATTATTTTTTATCGCGGGAAGGTGAAAAACAGGACGGCCGATTTGAAGCAAACCTGAGATACAGGACTAAGCTCAGATCCAACGTGAATGGGTTGGTTTTTACTTACTGGAAAAACAATATTGGCAGATTGCCGACCGACCAATTACTGCTGGGAGAATCCAACGGACTCAACGGTTATCCCAATTTCTATTTTGCAGATCAAAACCTGTTTCTCCTAAATACGGAACTGATTTTGATCCCGGAACTGGAATTTTTGACTGTGATCCCGGCAATGGCTGTTTTTGCTTCGGCAGGAAATACTTTTTCCGACCCTGGGAAATTTGAGTTAAATGATCTCCATTCGGCTGTTGGAATCGGGTTAAGGCTGGGACTGTCCCGTTCGGCGGAAAAATCGGTGAGCCACGTCAACCTGACCTGGCCATTGGATCCCTTGATGAAAGGTCCGATCTTTTCAATTCAGTCCAGGAAAAATATTTAAGGACCGGACACCAGGCGCTGAACCCATAACAGGCCAATAATCGTCTTTACGTCTGAAATCTTCCTGTCCCAAACCATCTGAACTGCTTCGGAGAGGTAGGTGGGTATCAGTTCCAGAAATTCATCTTCATCCAATTTCGAATCCGTTTTTTCCAGATCCTCCGCCAAATAAAGCCACATTTTTTCATTGGCAAAGCCAATGGCGGGATGGATATGGGTCAAAAAGGTAAGTTTCCCTGGATAATAACCAATCTCTTCCTCCAATTCCCGGACAGCGCATTTTTCCGGTTCTTCCCCACGATCCAGTTTTCCGGCAGGAAGTTCGATCATTTCCTCTTGAACCGGATAGCGATATTGCCGGATCAACGCTATTTTTCCTTCGGGAAGGATCGGGACACAACAGACGGCCCCGGGATGATTGATCCATTCCCGGGTGCTTGTTTTTCCGTTTGGAAGCTCAACTTCATCTTTTCGAACATCCAGAAGACGGCCCTGGAATATGGCTTCGGAAGAAAGTTTTGATTCCTTAAGGTCAGACATTAAATCCTGAAAAACGTTTTATGAACGTTATTTGCCATTGGAAGGCAATACTTATTCATAAAAACAATACATTTACGCCCCTATTCTATTTATCCCAATACTGTTTTTAAAGGCTTTTAATCCTAATACAAAAGTTAATGCAGCTTTTGATGACGTACATCTTAATAAATTCTTAAATATTTTGTTTCACCTTCTATAAAGCAATGAACTTCGGAATGGAAAAATTTAAATTATTCTTGTATCGTATGCCATTTACCATCTAACATCGGCTCGGATTAGTTTCCACAATGATTTAATCACAGGAAAACAAAATAGGTATAAAAATGAATAAGAAAATTACAATGCGAAGGTATTTGCGTTTCACTGCAGTACTTCCGCTGACTTTTGTTCTGCTGACTGGACAGGATCAACCAAAAGTTGCAAAATTCGTTAAACCAGATAAAGAGCCACAAAGTTATGTGGACAGATACAACAGAGACGCGACTTACAAAGCATGGTTTGACGAAAACTATAAAGAAAAATGGGGTTCGATTTATAAGGCAGTCGGACTGGATGAACCTGCAGAAGGAGAAAAACCAAAAGTAGCAAAATTCGTTAAACCAGGTAAAAATCCGCAAAGTTATGTGGACAGATACAACAGGGATCCAAAATACAAAACATGGTTTGACGAAAACTATCAGAAGGAATGGGGCTCAATTTATAAGGCGGTTGGCTTAGAAGAACCAAAAGTAGCAAGTTTCGTCAAACCAGATAAAGAGCCACAAAGTTATGTCGACAGATACAACAAAGGCGGGACTTACAAAGATTGGTTCGACAGAAACCATAAAGAAAAATGGGGCTCAATTTATAAGGCGGTTGGACTGCCGGAACCTGCAGAAGAAGAAATGGTCGAAGTGGCAGTTGCGACTACGGAAGGGGATGAACCGTTTTACGATACAAACGGTAACGGCGTTTGGGATGAAGGTGATTGGTGGGAAGACGACGATGACGATGATGTAGTTGATGAGGACGAACCATTCGTCGACGCAAACGGTGACGGTATTTGGAATGATGCTGAAGAATATGACGATGCCAATGATAATGACGAATATGACGATGGGGAAGAATATTGGGACACAAACGACAATGGTTTGTTGGATGATCCTGAAGATTTCACGGATTTAAATGAAAATGGCATATGGGATCCTGCTGAAGTCATTTACGATCTGAATGGAAATGGGGT
>CAYNPR010000202.1:0-3126 GCA_964399115.1 uncultured bacterium
TCCAACAACCAACTCTGTCCACCATATCCATCTTGCGTTGAAGATTATGTGGGCAACCAAGACACGAGTGATTGTCCTTAAATGATTCATTTAACCATCAAGCCCCACATTCGTGGGGTTTTTTGTTTGCGGAATGATGAGTAGATTTACACTAATAAATCACTAAGGAGATATTATGAAAAAGTTATTTCAACTCATCGGTATAGCGGGAATTTTCTGTTCTTTTATTTTTGCCGGGGATGCTGAAGACGTTAAACAGAGAATCGAAGATAGTTTTGCACATTTAAATAAGATGAAAAAAACATTCAATGATTATTCAAAAGATGGTGCACTTGAATTCTGGTCCAGCGGTGGTTTACTTCAGATCATAGATCCAACAGGCAGACCTGAGACATATGCTGAAATCAATCTCACTCCCAAACACATTGAAGTTGTAGTACTGGCTCCCGGGAAAGCTGCTGCTGCTATGTATTATTCGGAAGGGTACATGAAACCCAAGGGCTCTGCGGCAGTAGGTCATTATTTAACACGGGTAAGCCAGACATTTGTCAAAGAAGGCGGGGAATGGAAGACCCGCACATCTCATTGGTCTCCTGTAAAAGGGGGATATGGTACAAGCCAGACTGGTCAGGAATGAACTTCTAAATACATAAATAGCCCCACACTTATCCGCTTTTGGCGGATTTGTGGGGTTTTTTTTGTGGGATGATGGGTAGATTTGGATATGATTAAGCCTGAGGTATTTAAGCAATAGGAGTATACTATGGATTTCAAAATAATTTTTCTGGCAACATATGAAACGGTTTTATCTATCGCTTTCGGTCTTTTGACTATTTATTTGGTCAATAAAGTGCTTAATTGGACACTTCTTAATTCGGATAGTGAGAACGCTCTCGCCAAAGGAAATATTGCAGTTGGTATTTTTGCTGGAACCCTTGTAGTCTGCATTTTAATGCTTGTTCAACCGAGTATACTCCCATCCATTAATACATTACAGACCATGCTCACCGGTAGAGACAGTATAGATCTTGGGCTGTTACTAGTTTCTTTTGGCTTTTTTATTTTCTTTTATATTGTGACGACAGCACTGTCATTAGGCGTACTGTTCTTGGCGACCTGGCTATATCTATTAGCTACAATTAACATCGATGAGATGAAGGAGATTAAGAAAAATAATATAGCCGTTTCGATCATGCTCTCTTTGGTCGTACTGGGTATGACGTTATTCATTAAGCCTTCTGTGAATCGCTTCGTTGCATCATTTGTCAAGTATGATATCAGCCTTAAAAAAATAGACGTCCAGCTTCGTGAAGGGGAAGTGGCGCCACCTATGGAGAAAATTAATCCGGAATAATTCTCCGTGAAGAACATATTATATATATCATACTTTTCTACTGTATTTGGTATACTCTTTTTTATTTATAATAAGGTCCTTATCCCACAATATTTGAACGCGCTACCAAAATTACCGGGTTCTATCACCCGTTACCAAAAAAATGTATGGACAAGTCAAAAATGCACCCCTGACAAGGACTACTATAATTACTCATACAAATTTCGGGATCATGGCAACCAGACACTTATTTGGAAATGGCTTTCACCACGAAAGGATTCCGATACCATGATCAACCGTTTTGGGGTTCCGCCAAGTATCTACAAGCCATATATCGTGAGTCCTGACGTACTCGCAAAACGGAAACTTCAAATAGAAGAAGGCTATTTTCATTCAGTGAATAATCTGGTGATCCCAGATTACTCTGCTCTTGTGACTGATAGCCGTCCATTGGTCGCAGGCCTGACCGACCTTGTTCAAAAAACCGCCGAAAATGATGGTCTCACACACCGAGAGACTGTTGAACTGATAATGGCTTTTTGCCAAGACATTCCCTATGGTGTACCACCAAAGCAGTATAAGGGTAAAGTTATTTCCGGTATGTTTCCCCCACCTCTTTCATTGAACAAAACATGGGGTGATTGTGATACTAAAGCATTGCTTTTTGCTTCAATTTATCTATCGATTCCAGGAGCATCAATGGTTCTGCTTGAATCCCCGGGACATATATCAGTGGGCATAGAAGGTATCCCTGGACCGTATGATAATGCGGTGTCATATGGCGGCAAGAAATTTATCTTTGCGGAACCAGTGGGGCCTGGAAAACATCCTTTGGGTCATGCACGATCTCCGTATGTTCAGATAAAGAATGTGTATCCTTTTGAATTACAAAAATCTTTGGTTCGACCAAAACTCCCAATGCTTTCAGAATCAGTTTCACTTGGAAATACCGTCATACTTAGTTTAAAAGAAGGTAACAGGTCGTTAGTGGAGAAGGTAAAGCTGTTCTATAACCATGATGGACAGGAGAGAACGTATTATGAATTAACGTCTCGCCCTCGAAAGGATGGCTCTATCAAATATTCTTCCGAAAAAAATAAAATTTATCTGATGATCAAGGAACCTGGCTACTATCATTATGGCGGCTATGATCTTGGTAAAAAAACGAATTTGGATTTAGATTTTTCAAAAGGAAATTGTATTTACATCAAAACCCAACCTAGAAAGAAAGTTTTTCTATTTCATCATAAGGAAGGCCAATATAGTGGCTTGCAGTTTCAAGCTGATAATCATGGTGTAGTCCGGGCCATAATGGAATCCGGTGAATATATGGCATCATTGTCTCGAACATTAACAGGTGACCTAAAACGATTTGACAGAGAAAAAAGAACGGGTATCAACTTTTCACTCTAATTTTTAAAGGTATGTTCTTATCCCTTGACCGCTTTTGACGGATTCGAGATGTTTTTGTTTGTTGGGTTAAGGGTAGATTTAGATTACTGAAAGAGTTTATTATAAAAAAAATATTAATATCGATTGTTGTAATATCATTTTGGAATTGTGGTGAAGGAGATTCAGACGACTTTAATGGAGCTCCAGAAATATATCAGATTTTTCCAAGTATAATTGTTTCTGGATCTTATATTTACATGGAAGGAAAAAATCTTGCAACGCCTGAAGGTGTGATTAATGATGTGAGTGTTCATATGGAAGGATTAAACGTTGCCAACAAAGATACCTCAATAAATCTTGAAATAATTTCTGCCAGGGATGACACTTTAATCATTGTATCC
>CAYNPR010000203.1:0-3123 GCA_964399115.1 uncultured bacterium
GGAGTTCGACTTTGCAAAGCGCAAAGATACCGGTATGCCAACAGCGATATGTCTGATCTGGAAAATAAACTGAAAGAAGCGCAAGATGCTCGATTAAGAATGATCGCTACAGATGGTGTTTTTTCCATGGACGGATACATTGCCAAACTGGACAAGATCACCTCTTTGGCGGAAAAATATGGAGCCCTTGTCATGGTCGATGATTCCCATGCCACAGGATTTGTTGGAAAAACAGGTCGTGGCTCTGCAGAGTTTTGTGGTGTCATGGATAAAATTGACGTGTGGACATCCACATTGGGGAAAGCCCTGGGTGGAGCCTCCGGAGGATTCACGACCGGACGGCAGGAAATCATTGAGCTGCTGAGGCAACGATCCAGACCATACTTGTTTTCCAATACGGTCGCCCCAGCCATCGTTGCGGCTGGAATAAAAGTCTTTGATATGCTATCCACTACCACGGAACTCCGGGATAAACTGGAAAAGAACACCAATTATTTCCGAACTAAAATGGATGAAACTGGATTTGATATATTAAATGGGATTCATCCTATTGTGCCTATTATGCTCTATGATTCTAGCTTGGCACAGAAAATGGCCAAGGAAATACTGAAAGAAGGAATTTACGTGACAGGATTTTATTTCCCGGTGGTTCCAAAAGGACAGGCCCGGATTCGAGTCCAGATTTCTGCTGCAATGGAAAAAGAGCATTTGGATAAGGCAATCGATGGATTCACAAAGATAGGGAAAAATCTAGGTGTAATTTCCTGAAATATTTTCCCAATATTCTGAACCGCTGTATCCTTGCTCCGGTGAGAAACCAAAGGTTATATTCACCGACTTTTTTCAACTTGTAATTAATGTTTTAATGCAAAGCAACTTAACACCTAGATACTTGATCATCGGGATCATTCTCGTGTGGGCTATTTATGCTCTCTTGCCCACATGGCAATATCAACGGTTGACCAACGAAGAGAAGGAAAATCTCCGTATAACTGGAGAATTGGAGAGCATCGAATCCCAAATCATTCGCCAAGGCTTGGACTTGAAAGGCGGAATGTACATCGTGTTGGAGGCTGATGTTCCAGCGTTGGTAGGAAATCTGGCGTCCATGAAGGACGATCAACTCGAGAGTATTCTTCAAACCGCCAAGGAAAAATCCCAATCCCCGGACACCGAATTTTTTACCGTATTTGAACAGGAAGTCATTGCCAATGATGTAAAACTTTCGCTTTACTACCATCAGTACGGCGCATCATTGGATGATATTATGACAGCACTGAAAGATGAAGCGGATGACGCTATCAACCGCGTACTGGAAATTCTTCAGAATCGCGTTGACCAGTTCGGTGTCGCCGAACCCACAATCCAAAAACAGGGAAGGCATCGTATTGTAGTCGAGCTTGCAGGGATACAGGATTCAAAACGGGCAAGGGCATTGCTGCAAAGTACTGCACTCCTCGAATTCTATCTTGTGAAAAACCCAACTGTTACAAACGAGATTATTGTTCAGTTGGACGAAATTCTGCGGGAAACAACGGATGAATCCGAACTTAAAGAATTGGCCCAAACGACACTTACGGAAGAAACTGAAACACCTTCAGCCACGGAAGAAGCGGACGAAAGCGATGAAGCAACTACCGTCTCCGAACTGTTTGGCGAAACGGAGTCCAAACTGGGAGACACGACAACAGCAGCTGGCACTGATTTTCTTGCCGAAGCGCCTTTTTCGAGCCTATTGACAGCATTCTCCCGTGACTTGGGTACTTCCGATAAAAATATTTATGCTCTGCGAATACTCCTTGAGAAACCGGAAGTCCAGTCTACACTGAAAAGCGCCAGCGGGCAATTCCTTTTAAGCAACGATGCGGAAACCATACCGGGTGCCGCTACACCGGAAAAATTCTATCGGCTCTACTATTTGGAAAGAGCGCCGGAATTGACGGGTGGGGTTGTGGATGAAGCTCGTGCGGATCTTGGATCTTTGGGAGGCAATTCCGCAGGACAACCGGTGGTATCCTTATCCATGAATAGCGATGGTGCGCGAACCTGGGCACGAGTGACCGGTGCAAACGTAGATGAAAGAATTGCGATTGTCTTGGACAAAAAAGTTCATATGGCACCATCCATTCGTGAAAAGATCCCAAGCGGCAGAACACAAATCGAAGGGTTTGCAAACATGAATGAAGCACAGGATATAGCCATCATTCTACGTGCAGGTGCATTACCTGCTCCAGTCAATATAATTGAAGAAAGAATTGTCGGGCCCAGTCTTGGCGCCGATTCAATTGCAAAAGGAACCCGTGCCGTTCTTTTGGGGCTCGCTTTCGTTTTGATCTTCATGCTGGTGTATTACAAGATTGCGGGAACCGTTGCCGACTTCGCTTTGATTTGGAACATTCTGCTGGTTTTGGCGGTTTTGGCTTCCCTGGAAGCTACCTTGACCTTGCCGGGGATCGCAGGTCTCATTCTCACCGTTGGAATGTCCATCGATGCCAATGTGATCATTTTCGAACGTGTACGGGAAGAATTGAGAAAAGGAAAAACGCCAAAAGCCGCTATCGAAGCGGGATATGACCGTGCGCTCACAACCATTATTGACGCCAACGTGACGACCGTCATCGCCGCATTGGTCCTTTACCAATTCGGAACCGGGCCTATCAAAGGGTTTGCCACTGTGCTGTTTTGGGGAATCCTGATCAGTATGTTTACAGCGGTATTCATTACACGAACGATTTTTTCCGCGTACACTTCGCGTAGAGGAATTACCACGCTGAGTATTTGAGATGAGATTTATCAAGGAAACACACATTGATTTCATGGGGAAGACACGCTTGGCGGTCACTCTTTCAACAGTGATGATCTTGGCGGGAATCGCTTCCATTGTCGTAAAAGGCGGGTTGAATCTCAGTATTGATTTTAAGGGTGGAACGCTGGTTGCTGTGAATTATACCGAAGACGTGGATATCACCGAAGTCCGATCAGTGTTGGCCAACGTTTCCATTGATGGACAGTTATTTGATTTCAGCCATACGGAAATAAAACATTTTGGGGATGAATCCAACATAGCAGTTCGAATTCCAAGCCTTGAAGATGAACCGGATCAATTTCCACAAAAATTCGTAG
>CAYNPR010000204.1:0-3063 GCA_964399115.1 uncultured bacterium
CTAATAGCCTGATACGGTTAGTCATATCTAAATCTACCCATCATCCCACAAACAAAACACTACCCTCCGGGTTATGAGCCTCTTTGATCTTCTTCTATTTTATTAGCGTGTGCGACGTAAGAGCGCCGATTTGTCCCACAAAAACAAAAGCCCACGGTAATGGGCGGGGCTTTAAATTGCAGAAATGAATTTTACTTAGGCTTTATGCTTTATCAACTTTATTAAACACTTAATCAGCATCAAAGTGGATATCCTTCACCAAGGAATGGTTGATCGTAGTACCGCTTCCCGGTGGATTTGTACAGCGCATTTGCAACTGCTCCGAAAATCGGAGGGAATGGTGGCTCGCCCAAACCTGTTGGATCGATTTCATTTTTCACAAAATGTACATCGATCAACCTTGGTGCCTCAATGCTTCGGATCATTCGATACTTGTCAAAGTTGGTCTGTTCCGGAACCCCCTGCCTGAATGTCATTTGACCGAAAAATGCATTACCAATTCCGTCAACGATGGCACCCTCAGCCATATTGGCTGCCGCATCCGGATTTACCACCACTCCACAATCTATGGCGCAGGTAACCTTTTCTACCCTTGGTCTTCCATTTTCCATCTTCAGATCCAACACATGCGCAACATAACTGTTATGACAGAAATAGGCGGAGACACCGCGGGTCACTCCGGGCTGGTCCTGACCCCAATTAGACTTTTCCCTCACCAATTCAAGCACACCAGCATAACGATCGGCCTCATAAGCATTGTTCTCGCCAATAGGATCATTCTTTGCCCGATCCAGCAACGCCAGTCGGAAGGCAATAGGATCCTTTCCTGCAACTTCAGCTATTTCATCCAGGAAGGATTGTTCCGCGCCGGCAATGAAATTGGACCTGGGGGCCCTAAATGCACCAATCGTAATGTTGGAATCAATGGCCCACTCTTCAGCCAGATAATTTTCTACTGCTCCAGCAGGAAAGCGATTTGCGGCTCGGCCAAGTGGACTTTCCGGAATTCCCCCGCCTTTCACATGAAAGGCCACTAGGTTGTTATTCCCATCAAGAGCTGCCCTATATGTTGCGGTATAAGTCGGACGATAAATACCAAAGCTCATGTCATCCTCTCGTGTGTAAACCAACTTCACTGGACGGTTTATTCTTTGGGAAATAACAGCCGCTTCAACCATATAGTGGCCATAAGCCCTTCTTCCAAATCCTCCACCCATGCGTGTCATAACAATTTCAATTTTATCAAGCGGCAAACCCAATCTGTTGGATAGCGTTCCTTCTATGATTTCAGGTGCCTGAATGGGCGCACTTATGATTGCCCTTTCTTCCGTTACATCAGCCACGCAGTTAATGGGTTCCATCATGTTATGGGCAAGGAACGGAGCGGTATAGGTTCTTTCTATTACCTTTGGAGCATTATTAAAGGCCGTATCCGGATCACCATCTTTTCGCAATACAGTGCCGGGCTCAGCTGCTTTTTTCCGCATTGCAGTCATGTGATCTTGGGTGCTCTCAAGTCCGTCTGGAACATTGACAGTCCGCGTATTTCCTCTAGCATTAATTTGGAAAGGCTGTTTATCAAACGGTTCCCATGCTACCTTCAATGTCTTTTTCGCATTCATTACCTCCCAAGTACTGGTCCCTACAATAGCCACTAACTCGGGGAACGTGTTGGTATCGAAATAATTTCGGGTATAGTCATCATTGAATGTTTTGAACGAAAAGACATCCTTGATCCCGGGCATGTTTTTCACACTCACCCCATCAAAGGATTTCAGTTTAAGACCAAAAGCCGGAGGATGTGAGATCATGGCTACTAGCATACCTTCCTTGTTAATATCCATGCTGTACATCGGTTGGCCCGTGACGATTTTCCTGCTGTCAACGTTCTTTTTGGAATTCCCGATGATTTTGAAATCCTTAACTTCTTTCAAGGTGACTTCTTCCGGGGCGGGCAGCTTAGCAGCAGCTGCCGCAAATTCGCCATACCCTGCAGACTTTCCACTAGAAGTATGCCTCAAAGTTCCTGATTCAGTTGTGATTTCATCCATTGGAATCGCCCAGGACTGAGCGGCAGCTTCTCTCAGCATATGTCTTGCTGTTGCACCGGCCATTCTCAAACTGTTCCAGCTTCGTCGAATGCCCTGGCTACCACCAGTGAATTGACGTTCGTACAGACTCGTATTGAATGGCGCCATTTCTACGATAATTTTTTCCCAATCCATATCGAGTTCCTCGGCCACGATCATGGGCATAGATGTCTTGACATTGTTCCCAAATTCCGGATTTGGGCACAGGATCGTTGTAACTCCGTTTTCACCAATTCTTAAATAAGCATTGAAATCAAACCATTCTTTGGGCATGACCAACTCTTCTTTTGAATTCGGTTGGCAGGAAGCCAGCCAGCTGAAGCTAATCATTAATCCTCCCCCTGCTGCGGCTGAGGTTTTCAGAAATGATCTTCGACTGATTCTAGTCTTAATAACTGTCATATCCTTAGGATTTTAAATTGAGGAAGCTGTTTTGATAGCGTTCTTAATCCTTACATAAGTACCGCAACGGCATATGTTACCGCTCATTGCAGATTCAACTTCCTCGTCACTCGGTGTGGGATTTGATTCCAGCAATGCCGCTGCCGACATAATCTGGCCTGACTGGCAGTATCCACACTGCGGTACGTCGTGATCCATCCACGCTTTTTGGACGGGGTGATCGGCATTTTCTGAAAGCCCTTCAATGGTGGTAATCTGATTATTACCAACTACCGATACGGGCAACTGACAGGATCGAGTAGCCATGCCATTGACATGGATGGTACAAGCTCCGCACATCGCAATACCACAGCCGTATTTGGTTCCGGTGAGGTTAAGATGATCCCTTAATACCCATAACACTGGGGTGTTAGGGTCTACATCAATCTGTTGTTCTTTACCATTGATGCTGAGATTGAATATCGCCATGATGATAATATAACTTAAATATTTCCTATTTTGATTAAAAGATAAACTCCGCTACTTGGCGGGGCTTTAAATGAACCATTATATTATATCCATACACATAATT
>CAYNPR010000205.1:0-3060 GCA_964399115.1 uncultured bacterium
CAAATTAAAATTGTAAACCAATTCATTAGAAAGCCCTTCACCGGTTGAGGAGTTTTTTTATAAGAAAACAGTTTAAATTATCATCAGAACGCGGATCAAGACGGGAAAACCGCGATCACCCCTGGGAGAGATAAAAGAAAAGATACCCAATTAAAAGGCCACCACTAATTGCAATTATTCTAAATAGCCCGGGATTGTTCTCTATTAAAGTCTTAAGGAAATCCATTCCGAATATTAGCACGAACTCCCACAAATAAAAAACACCTTGGATGTGGTGTTTGATAAAATATTTTATTCTATAATCTTTCTTGTACCATTGGAGTAATAAACCTCGGAAGCCCGAGGTGTTATCTCCATCGCTAAAAACGAATCTGGAAACTGCATTCGGGTAATATTAATACCTATTTATTTTTGTTAATTCACCATTATCGTACATTTCCACTTTCCATATCTCTCCATTCTCGCGCCAATGGGTCCATTTCCCATCTTCATAGGATTCCTTGTAGTTCCCTTCCTTTTCCTTCTGCCCGTTTTCGTACAATTCGGTCCATTTTCCATGAAGTTTTCCCTCCTTGAACCTTCCCGATTTTGCCATTTGTCCATGTTTGTAAAATGTTTCAATCTTGACCAATTTTATCGCATTTCCGAATTTTTTATAATGCCAAATCTCTTCTGGAACATTACTGTCCTTGAATGTTTTCACTACTGGGATCACACTCTGCTGAGCTTCAGTTCTGGAAGTACAGACAACTAACAACAACGGTAACGTTACCCATAATTTCTTCATCATATTAAACTGCCTTTTTTATTCTGCGCATAATTTAAAATGCATATTCCAATATCTTTGGGGTTTTCTATGATGTTTCAGTTTTAACTCTATATATGGAGAGCTAAGACTTCAGATTATTAAAAGATCAATCTAAGATTAGTGGAAAAACATAGACCCTTTGAAGTATTAAACATTCCACCATTTTGTCCAAATCCTACATTCCACTGGAAGGTCCCCACATTCAGACAATAACCGGTACCCCATTTAAAGCCATCCAAACCACCAATTCCAATTCCACAGTACATGGGAAACACTGGTGTCCGTACATATTCAACCCCAAATGAGAATTGTGGAGGTATATCTTCTAGGTAATCATTATTCATGTAATGCCTGAATGACGAATGTACAATCAGATCCTGTAATAACTTATATGACCCTCCTAAAATGAATTGAGAAGGATAAACAGTTTTACTGGAGCCTACTGCAAAAGACGTATCAAGCTTTGTAAAACTTTGCTCAAGGGAATCCATTTGTTCATCACTGTAATCAGTGATTTCATCAATATCTTCGGAAGATAAACGAATGGAGAATTCATTTTTCGTTGCATATCTCTCCGACCACGCTATTTTTCCAAAGAGATCCTTTAGAGCAAGGCTGACACTGAGTTCAGGATTAACATCTGCAACAACGCCCAAATCGAAGCTGAAACCAGTCCCCAACTCGAGTACCGGTGAATCCAGATCAAAATTTGTGAGAACCGTTGTTTTCCCTTCAATCATAATACTGTCAGATGTGGTTATTATTTCCAATTGGTCTGCTCCCACATGTATATCCGCTAAACCGAGCAAAAGACTCAATCCTGCTCCTGCGTAAAACCGATCAACAATATTTTTCAACTGAGGGACTTCCAATTGCCGTCCGTAATCAATCGTAATCGGGGAAACCGCCAGCATGCTCAGATGCAAAGCAGAAAGATCCTGAGGTTGATTAAATTTTACACCATGGAAGAGCACATCCATTATAGCAGGAGGTAGATTAACCCTGCCCAATACTTTTGGTTGTACAATTGACAATCCCAGATTACCCATTGTAAAGCCCAAGGTATTTACCCCGGTTGACATGTTAAGATTCCAACCCTCAGTCGGAAATACGGATAAAAAATCGTGTTTCTTTTTGGGGTCACTGAGATCAAGACCCCCGAACAGTTGATTATTAATCCAATCGGGATAAATGGCATTATTGCCAGCATATAAGCTGCCGCCCACCAAGGTTAAAGTAAAATTCGGTATTTGTTCAGGTTCTTGTAGTGGATGATTATCGGTTACGATCCAGGCATCTTTGAAACCCTTTGCAATCACTGTGTCTCGAAAGGCATCAATAGTATCCCTACCGTGAAAATCACCTACTCGTAATTTGTATAATGAATCCATCCTAATAATAGCCCAAGGGATATCTTTGCCGAACTGATGTTGAAATATTTTTTTTGTTTCTTTCACACGTTTCTTATTTGGGTTAGCAATGAGTTGAACTGAGTAATAATTCTGTGTGGAATCTAGAGTTGGAGCAAGTGTGTCATTTATCATCAGTTCCAAGGAGTCAAGTTTTTCGTCTTGCGAAGGACTAATAATGATTGGTTTTCCATAATATCCAAGGTTAGCGGGATTTAAACCCGAAGCATCATTGCCTAATGTCCGGATCAAATACGCACCTGCAGTCGCTGTCTGAATCGGGTTGGTATCGGTCATTCCTCCTCCCAAAAGCACACCCGTAATCAGCACAGACAGATAAATATATCTCAATCGTCACCTCCAGCCAATTCAGCGCCATCCATCAAATATTGAA
This sequence comes from uncultured bacterium, assembly GCA_964399115.1. GTDB lineage: Bacteria > Fidelibacterota > Marinisomatia > Marinisomatales > UBA1611 > CAYNPR01. Next base: position 2,612 of record CAYNPR010000205.1, read on the forward strand.
TGCGAGCGTAGATGTTCAGTTGCAGCGTGTCAGTGCTTAAAAACTTTGATGGTATCGGATCGCCATTCTCATCAATTTGCCCCAATAGATTTATTTTTGCCTGCACATACATGGAATCCTGGTTAAAGAGCCCCAGCCGTTCATCATTCAGAACCAGTGAATCCAGGCCGGTTTCACCAGCATAAATCAGCAGAGAATCCACCAGTACATCTGCTGTTCCCTCATCAAAGTGCAGCGTATCCTGACTCATGAGGACAGTGACTGCTGTACCAAATTCAAACTCATTGTCATAGCGGATAAATACCATAATCTCTTCGAGCTCCTCCGGAACTGTTTCTTCTGCATCCGCTTCTGTGGTTAGTTCAGGATCGGTCGTAATTTGCGCATTAGGGAGAATCTCCAGTTCCAGCGGTGCCTTGACGGAAAGCAGTCCTGCTATGGTTTGGTCA
>CAYNPR010000206.1:0-3047 GCA_964399115.1 uncultured bacterium
GCTGGGCGGGGTCTTCTGCTTTCTTTGGCTACTTTCTCTTTTTACCAAAGGATACCACCACTGTAGTACCCGTATCTAAGCCGAGCTCTCTCAGCTCCGCTAATGTCAGACTTGGTATATCCTTCGAGGACTTCCCTGACTTCTTTCTTTCCTCTGACCGCCTAAGAAATTCTTTGCTTAATGCCTCCAACCTTTCTTTAGAGTTTTTCATCATTCTCTCCTTTACCGGTGTCTTTGATTACCAGTAGGTCATTCTCCGTGAACTGATAAACAGTCCCTAAAGACTCTTCAGTTACGTCTATGATTCTATTTTTTGATGAAGTGACTTTTGGCTCTGGAACTGATTCCAATAATTTTAATATATCTTCCTCAGCTTTCTTATAGTTTGGTTTTGGCATAATGTGTTTTCCTTTTTATTTATGGTTAACACGTCAGGAAGGTCTATAAACGAAAAAAGCCGCTCCATCAGGCGGCTTTCGATTTTCCCATTTTTTGGGGCGCATCTACCGTTTATGGTTCAAACCACCGTAGCCTCAATTTATCTCGGCTCGGTTGGCGGCCCTGAAATTGATCTCAGAGCACTCCTGATGTTGGTCAAATTTACGAAATAATTATCAAACAAGAAACCCCACAAACGTGGGGCTTGACGTTTAATTGTTAATGTTATTTAGATATATTGATAGTTCTTTAGCTGCATTTTCTTTAAATGAAGCATCTGCTTCAATGCGTCCCCTGATTCTCAATTAGTTTGTTATAAACTCTCCCAGTGACCTCTTATGCCAACCCGTGTTACAGTGTAAGCCATGAATCACTGCTTTTGGTTTATATATCTTCAAGATCAAATACCAGGATATACTGGTAGGGCAGCTCCAGGGCATGGGGCACCTGCCGGTAGCCGGCGCCTGTCAATTCCTCCCGCACTACGTCAGGTGCCAGTTTATGCTTATCCGGGGGACCCACCGGCAGGTCGCCCAACTTAAAATCCACAACCACCAGCCGCCCTTCCGTCTGAATATATTGTTTCAGGTTCTCAAAATAATCACCCCGGTCTCGTATGTGATGATAGGTATCGCAAATAAAAACCAGGTCCGCCCTTTCCGGGATCTTGGGGTCATCCGGTTCTCCCAGGATGCTCACCAGGTTGGAGAGGTTTTCCTTTTTTGCCCTGCTGTTCAGGTAGTTCACCAACGTTTTCTCGATATCCACGCCGTACACCTTCCCTTCCGTCGCCAACCGGGAAAAACGCACGGGGAAATAGCCGGTGGCGGACCCAATATCCGCGATAACGGCATCGACAGGGATTTCCAGTGAGCGGATCAGCTCATCCGGCTTCTGCCAGGCATCCCGCTCGGGGTTCTCGAAGATACCCGCCCACTTTTCCGCGTCTTCAAAGCGGTGATGCATGCCGGTCTCGTCCTGGGCATATCCGACACCGGACGTATTTAGGACCATCATTAACGTAAAAAAGGAATTTCTTGGTAAAATTTTTATCACAGTGCCTGTCAGATATTAGAGCGGGCAGGGAATGATTGACAATGAGACGGATTGTTTTTTTACCCCTTCCAGCCTTTCAATTTTATTAAGCATTATTTTTATTTCATTTTTTCTTTTCACAGTAGGATCTCTTTTAAGATTTATTTATGATTTATATTTATCAACGATATTGATTTCTTCAACCAAGCCTTTGAAATACGTTTCATATACCACCCCCGTCAGCCATTCTTTCTCATTTTCCAGGTCTGTCAGTGATACCATTTTATACCAGAGTTTTTCCGTAGCATTCCAATGATATCCATTGGCTTTAATCGTATTCTTCTTGATTTCATCATATGGAAAATCCGTAGCATGAATCACATACAATGGCTTGCCGGCATTTCCAATCAATTCAAGTACGGGCCGGTTACCGTTATAGTGCTGGTGTGTTACGAGGTGAATAAGCGCATTAACGTCATTCATGGCCCTGTGGGCATCAAAATAGAAGCCATGCCAGTGACACAGCAGCTCCTGCTTTGTATTGGTAAAACCTCGTTCCAGCCAGTCAATGTCACCAATAGTGCAGGCCCAAACCGTGTTCTTTGAAATGGTTGAATATCGATCCATGAATCCGCGATCAAAACTGGCATTATGTGAAACAATAATATCTACTTCCCGCAGAATTGTATCTACCGTAGACCAATCTATAGATTTACCCTTTACCATTTCGTCAGTGATACCATTAATCAGTGTTATTCCTTCATCTATATGCCCCCCAGGCTCATTAAACGATTCGTATTCATGATCGATCGCAACTATTTTACCTGTTCCTTCTTCAACTTTCACTGCCTTTAAGGCCAGCTCAATTATTTCATCGTTCTGCTTATCCAGGCCTGTCGTTTCAGTGTCTAAAAAACCAATAGTAACGCAATCTTCAACCGACAACAGCAGTTCGGGTACAGGTTCACTGCATTTATACAGAATGATATTTTCACCATCTTTTTTGATTGAACTAACGTAAGACATAACTATTTCCTTTTAATTATTTAACATGGCCACAATATGGTCGCGCATATATGGAGCCACAAGGCTCCGGGCACCATCATCCTGCAGATGGGCAATTAGTTGATTATTGAAATTGATACCGTAGAATTCTTCTAATAAATACCTGTAAAGTGACAGCTGCAGTGCATAGTGGTAAAAGTTGCAGTCCGGCACGTCCTTTGTAACGCTGCTGGCGCCCGTTTTATTGCCGTAAGATGAAGTATCAATCCTTTTCGACGTTTTCCAGTCGATGAGTTCGTACAAACCAGTTGCTTTATCCAGGGCCAATATGTCCACTGTACCGGCAATATTCAGTTCCGTACTGTATATGGTCACTTCTGAGAGCACATCAATGTCTGATTTTAGTTTATAATTCTGTAGCCAATTTTTTCCATTTATGGCTTTTGTTTCAGTGGGTTCAATACCATTTTTGATCCAATTATCGATCTCATCATGAACCAACGTACCATGTTCCCCGGTGGCAGCCCATTCCGCAATGAGGGATTCAACCGTGCGATCAGCGTATCTGG
>CAYNPR010000207.1:0-3022 GCA_964399115.1 uncultured bacterium
GGAATATAACCTTGATTGGTCAATTGTTCGTCCCTGCAATGTATATGGACCTGGAGATAATTTTGATCCAGATAATGCTATGGTAATTCCCTCTTTAATGATGCGTATTCATCGTGGAGAAGATCCACTGAGTGTGTGGGGTGATGGATCTGCTGTCAGAGATTTCGCTTTTAGCCGTGATGTGGCTGAAGGAATAATCCTGGCCCTTCACTATGGGACCAGAGGTGATTTTGTTAACCTTGGCAGCGGTAAAGGTGTGTCTATAAAAGAGCTTGTAAAAACTCTTAACAACTTTCTTGATTTTAATTATGAATTTGATACTTCTAAGGCTTCTGGTTTTCCAAAACGTGTGATGGATATCAGACGTGCGGAAGACTGGATAAATTATCATCCCAGTACGCCACTTTTGGATGGTTTGAAAGAGACATGGACTTGGTTTCAGGAAAATCAGGATGAGTATTTGAAGCGTAAAAATTATTTTAACAAAAAATAATTATTGTGTTACTCAATGCTATTTACGATGCTGTATTTTAATAGTGTAGTCGGTTAACTTGGGATAATTGTGGAGCAGTTTTACAAATCAAAAAAAATATTAGTTGCTGGGGGTAGCGGATTTGTTGGAATTAATCTAATAAACAGATTGTTGAAAATGGATGTAGATATTACAGCAACTCTGCACAATAAACCACCTACAGTAATAGATGCACGGATTAGATATGTAAAATGTGACCTTAGAACCAAATCTGATTGCCTTAAAGCAGTCAAGGGTATGGATTATGTTTTCATGTGTGCGGCAAATACTTCAGGGGCGAAGGTTATGGCCACTACACCATTGGTTCATTTAACACCAAATGTTCTAATGAATATTAATATGTTGGAAGCCTCATATGAAGCAGGAGTTGAGAAGTTTCTGTTCATGAGCAGTAACACTGTATATCCACTTACCAACTATCCGGTCAAGGAATCTGATGTAACTAATGAATTCTATAAAAGCTATCATATTGTGGCTTGGATGAAGAGGTTTACTGAAATTGTTTGCCAAATGTATTCGACCCGAATTTCAAAACCAATGAAAACAGTAGTTGTTAGGCCGGGCAATTTGTATGGTCCATATGATAAATTTGATTGGGAGAAATCAAAAGTCATTCCGGCACTTATTCGCCGAGCAGTAGAAAGACATGACCCCTTTGTGGTCTGGGGTGATGGTATGGATTTGAAAGATTTTCTTTATATAGACGATTATATTGATGGAATGCTTTTTGCAATGGAAAAACTGGATGAATATCAGCCAATAAATATTGCATCAGGTCAGGGCATAACTATTCGTGATGTGTTGGGGGATATTTTACACGCTGCTAATTACAGAGATGCACATGTAAAATATGATTCGTCCAAGCCCACCATGATTCCAAAACGATTGATTGATATTTCTCTTGCCATGGAAAAACTTGATTGGAAGCCGAAAACATCACTGGCGGATGGTATTCAAAGTACTGTTGGATGGTATAAAGAGTATTATAAGGATACAATGCCGGAGGATCATGATTAAGATGATTTTAACGTATTCGATATGGAAATGATCAGGTGTGATCAGATAGAATCAATCCTTAAGAAAGGGAAACCTTCACCAGCCGATGTTCCTTGGTATGGGGAACCTAATCTCGGGGGTTACTATGGGGAAGAAGAAATTGAAGCAGTAGTGAAAGTATTGCGGGAATCAACACACTGGTCCGTCGGTTTTTCGTCTAAGTCAAAAGAAATAAGCCAGTTCGAAGAGATGTTGGCAGATTACTGTGGTGCAAAGTATGCAGTTGCACTAACAAATTGTGGCGCCGGTTTAGAGCTTGCCCTGCGGACATTGGATCTTAAGCCGGGTGATGAAGTGATATGTCCGGCGGTTAACTATAAAGCAGCTCATATGGCGGTTATTGATCGGGGGGCTCAGGTAGTATTTTGTGATATTGATCCGGTAACATTTAATATTGATCCCAGTGATGTCGTTAAGAGAATTACTTCTAAAACAAGGGCTATTATTCCGGTGCATCTGCATGGTCTGTCATCGCCTATAGATAAGCTTGAGGAGATTGCCGAAGAATTTGCACATAACAGGCACGGTCCCTTGAAAATTATTGGCGATGCCGCGCGCGCCTGCGGTGCAGGCTACAAAGAAGAAAAAGTGGGGGCAACTGGCTGGGCCACTTGTTTCAGTTTTCACAGTCAAAAACTCATAACCACCTTAGGCGAAGGCGGGGCCTTGGTGACTAATGATTCTACTCTGGCACAAAAAGTGCGGGACATGTGTTTCTACGGCGGAGAAACTGGCTGGGGAATGAATTATCGTATGAACAAAGTGCAGGCGGCTGTCGGGATGATCCAGCTGAAACGTCTGGATAAAATGATAAATCAAAGGCGCAAGGTAGCCAAAAGAAGGACAATGTTGCTTAGTGATGTGTTTGGAATTTCTCTTCCGGTTGAACCAGTGGATTATTACCATGCCTATTATGTATACCCGATTATGGTAAAACCAGAGTGGGCTGGAGAGAAAAGAGATTTGATCCTCAAGATGATGGAAGAAAAATTTGGAATTGTTTGTAGCGTCACCAACAGGCCAGTTTATCAGCGTTGGTCTTATATTGCGGAAAAATGTGGTGTCCCCAAATTACCTGTTTCAGAAGTTATTGGTGAAAGGCTTTTCTGCCCACCTTTGCATCCGGAGTTAAATGAAGAACAGGAAAACTATATATCATCAAGTATAATTGAAACAATTAACTCATTAAAAGTATAATTTTTCATGGTTACTCATCAAAATATAAAAAACAACATTTCTGAAATAAATTGTGTTACTTCGTTAAAAAACCTGTGTATTAGTAATAATAAAATACTAAATGTCACTTTCGAAAATATTAACTACGGTGTACTTTCACTAAAACTATTGTCAAAAGATAATCTGGATGATTTATACTATTTCTATTTCAATGGTCTGAATGATATTTCCCGGTATCAATTTCCTCCATATCCGTTG
>CAYNPR010000208.1:0-2992 GCA_964399115.1 uncultured bacterium
GTGTCGACAGAGGTATGAATGGTGCCAAGACCGCTTGATTTGATGGTGCGGTGACTACCAGATTGAGTAGTCATCTGACTATTTCCCTTCTTTTTTAAATTTATTCCTAAGGGTATTTCAGATTTTCTATTTTTATTTAAGTCGTAATCGCTGATGATTTTGCCCATTTTATATTTGGTCTTACGAATTTCCTGACCAGACTCATCATAGAATATCCATATGCCATTCCGTTTACCATCCTTCATCATACCCCGTTCACGAATATTTCCATTGGCAAAATAACGTATCAAAAGTTCATGCCCGGAAGGGGTTGTTTGCCTGATCGCTTCCTTTGGATTAAGAACGACGGTAGTATCATATTTCATGATAGTTTGGCGTACTAAGTCTTTGATAGTATCCTGTACCACAGTTTTATTATATGTTAATATTTGAAGTGTATCGTAAACTATTGATCTGTACTTGACATCAGGAACGATGAAATCTGGATCAGCACCTGTAATGTTGGGCTTTGATGGTTTATGAAAGATGCCCTTGATTTTTGGAGATGAGAAAACTTTTTGATATTTCAAGTATTCTTCTTTTGCTTGAGCCCAATCTCCATCTGCTGAATACAAGGCTTGAGTAATCCATTCCTGTGCGCTTTTGTCACCCTTATTTCTTGCATGTACAGCTTCATCCAATGTTCTCCATTTCGGGAGTTGGGTTCGTTGTCCATCGGTGGCGCCCTGAGTTAAATTTGTTGCGTAAGTATGGATGGTGATAGTGTCATAACTAAATATTTTTAGAGTATCGTAAACTGTGGTAGTATCGTAGGCGAAAACCCAGACGGAATCTCGGGTAAATGTAGTATCATAAGCAAAAACCCAGGTCGTATCATAAATAGTTGTAGTATCATGGGCAAAGACCCACATTGTGTCTTTAGCGTAAACAGTATTGGAGGTATAAATGAATGAAGTATCTAAAACAACTGTGGTATCGTGGATAGTGTTTATAACAGTTGTTGTGTCATAACGATAAATATATAAACTATCATAAAGTACAGTCGTATCAAATACAGTGGTAGTGGCATTGGTGTAAAGGAATGTTGTGTCATATACGGTCGTTGTATCATAAATGGTATTGGATATAAAAACCGTATCGGTTTTCGATTCCTGATCCTGAATAAGACTATATACATTCTCTAGTTGTGCCTTCAAACTGTCAATTTGGCCTTCATAAGTTTCATGGATAATTTTTTCTCTTTCAACTTTTTTAATCAGATCCGCTTTATTTTCATCCTTCTTTTTAATCAGACCTGCTTTATCTTTTTTCTTCGTATTGTTTTGGACGGGTCTTGATTTTTTTAAAAATTTTTCCAGTACTGGCTTAGGCGGTCGAATTATAGCACCGGACTGTGTACGGTAAACCTTACTTTTTTTAGTATTGTCATTTTGTGCCAGAAGCAGCGCGGGTATTGACAAAATGACTGCGGTATATATTTTCAGCATTGTTATCTGCATACAGGGGCTTTTTCCAAGAATAATGGAAGATGACTGATCCATCCCTGATCGAGCAAGTAAATTTGTATTATTTCTCATAACTAATTCTAGAGCATAACCATAGATTTTATTTCAAATCAGTTTAGTAATGGTTTAGAACCAATATTCTACGCCATAACCACTCATAATTGCAATAAAATTACTAATAAAACATAATTTGTAAATTTGAGGCAATATGAACGGAATGTTAAAAGAGAAACTTAAGCAAATCCCGACTGATCCTGGTGTTTATCAGTTCTATAATAAAGATGAAAAGATCATTTATATCGGTAAAGCGAAAAATCTCCGCAACCGTGTTCGATCCTATTTCCAAAAAAGCAAGCATCAATCCCCAAAAAGCCTGACTATGATCCGTCATATTTCCGATCTGGAATGGATTGTAGTCAGAAATGAAGTGGAAGCGCTCATGACGGAAGCGAATCTGATCAAAACTCACCGTCCAAGATATAATATAGATCTGAAAGACGACAAATCTTATCCATTTATTCGTATCACAAAGGAGCCTTTTCCACAGGTATTCTTAACAAGAAAAGTTGTTAGCGATGGTTCAAAATACTATGGTCCCTTCACGGATGTGGGTCGTTTACGAATGACCCTAAAAGCTCTTCATAAGGTTTTTCCTATCCGAAGCTGCAGTTATTTCCTTGACGAAAAAGTCATAGCAGAGAGAAAGGTGTCCTTATGTCTTGATTACCATATCAAGAAATGCGAAGGTCCCTGCGAAGGGTTAGTTACCCAGGATCATTACAATGAAATGGTGATACGGATTAATGAATTCATGCGTGGCAAAACCAAAAAAACTGAGAATTATGTAAATGAACTGATGCAAAAAGCATCAAAGGATAAAAGATACGAAGAAGCGGCCATATATCGGGATCAGTTGGATGCAATACGATCTTTCAAGGACCGGCAAAGCCATGTTGCCGCGGATTTTGAAGAAAGAGACGTGATCGCTCTTTCCAGAGAAGGAAATTTGGGAATCGCGGTGGTTATCCGAATTCGAAACGGACGAATCTTCAGTCGAGAAAAGTTGTCTCTTCAGGGATTGGATGAGAATGATGGTGCAACGCTTCAGACTATCATGACACGGTTTTATATGGACAGCGATTTCGTCCCAAAGGAAATTTCACTTCAAAATCGTCCTGGGGATGAAGATGAATTGAATGCATGGCTGCGAGAAAAACGAAAAGGTGCAGTTCATTTTCTTTTTCCCCAGAAAGGGGAAAAGGCTAAAGAATTGCGAATAACTGTTCAAAATGCAAAATTGCTGTTGGGAGAATGGATTATTCGGCGGAAAAAACGAAAAGAACAGGTTCCCAAAACATTAGCTCAACTCCAGGAAGATCTGAGTATGGACATTGCACCAAAACGGATTGAAGCTTTTGACGTTTCTCATTTGGGTGGGACGAACACTGTGGCTTCCTTGGTCTGTTTTATAGATGCTAAACCGAGGA
>CAYNPR010000209.1:0-2986 GCA_964399115.1 uncultured bacterium
GGTCCAAATGAATATTTTGACCAAATTATGAATGATTCATATTCATTTTTATATAGTTATTCCTACCCATACCTCGTAGGAGACGTAAACATAGATGGTCAGATTGGCATCGCTGATTTACTTCTGATCTATGATTTTATACTCGGTGATTTAACACCATATGGTATGCAATACTTCCTGGCGGACTGTGATTCCAATGGTGTAATAAATGCCTTAGATGCTTCGATTTTAATAAATGTAATACTAGATATTAATTAAGTAAAGACCTCTGTCCAGTAGTAGGGTTTTTTGTTTGGGGGATAATGGTTAGATTTTTGGGTGGGTAGATATTATGTATACGTTATTGAATTGGACTCCAAAGTTGCCGACGTTCGAAAATTCCGCCAAAAAAATCCAAAATACGTTAAGGGCAATGGCTGTGTTTACGTAGGACAGTCCAGCAGGAAACCGTCTTTAAGATTTGAGCAACACAAAGAAGGATACAAATCAAATCAATACGTTAAGGTATATGGTGTACGGTTGAGACCGGAATTGTATGAAAAATATAATCCAATACCAACGAGGAAAGATGCTGAAGAAATTGAAGAGATGCTAGGTAAAGAACTACGTAAAAAAGGAATTGGTGTATGGTTTAACTAATCCCGTCCATTTGTCCGCTTTTAGCGGACTCGCGTGGTTTTTTATTTACGAGATGATGGGTAGATTTGGGTGAGGAGTCAGATATGAAAAAGACGGCAATAGTTGTATTATTATTTTCGGTTGGGGTTTCTCAACAACACCATAAAGTTATAGAAACGTATGATAATGGTAATATTAAAAGTATCACCTACCATGAAGAAACTCGAACAAAACTGGAGAAAGTCAAATACGTAAAATTTTATGATGATGGACAAAAAAAGATAGAAGGAACTTACAAGAATGGGGTTCCGAGTGGATTATGGATTTACTATAGTAATGGTTTCATCGATGAAAAGGGGACTTACAAGGATGGGAAAGAAATTAGCAAAATACAATGGTCCTATTATAAGAATGGACAGAAGCGTTCAGAAACAACGTATGAGGAAGGGAAAGCGATTGGATATAAGGAATGGGACAGGGACGGTAATTTGAAGCAGTGAACAATCTCCGCCCACCTGTATATCTCCCTAAGGAGACTCTTAAGTGAAATATATTGTTTGTAAGGTGATGGGTGGATTCGGACTGAGAGGTTGGATTGAAAAATGATTTGGATGGAATGGCTGATGCATACTTTAATGATACTAAAGACAGCGGACGATCTGTACCAAGGAGATACGGAGGTAAGCCAACCTAACCCACAAATCGTCCGCTGCTTACATAACCAAACAATAATATAACGTTTAGATACCTTTCATTACTTACGATTAATTTTGGATCCTGTGTTTGTTTTGGAAATATAATCAGATACGAAAGGCTGTGTGAAAAGATAACCGTAGCGTAATTACTGGTATGTATTTTTAGTTGTAAAATCTGTTCATGCTTCAAAAACTTTTACTCTGGTTTATTCATCTCAACCCTTCCAGCAAGCGTTGGTTCTGGCGTAAGTGGTATAACGTTTTTGCGAGGAAAGCCCAAAACTCGGATTTCCGATTCATGAATTATGGTTACGATGAAGATGGGTTTTTACCTGATCTATCAGTCGAAGATGAAGAAGAGCGTTATCCAATCCATCTCTACCATCATGTTGCCACGCAGGTTGAACTTATAGGAAAAAAAGTTTTGGAAGTGGGTTCTGGGCGAGGCGGCGGCGCGTCTTACCTTGCCCGGTATTTAAGTACGGAATCCGTGCACGGGATTGACCTTTCCAGCGCCGCAATTGAGCTGTGTGAAGAAATCCATGCCGTAGAGAATCTTTCATTTTCCGAAGGGGATTCCGAGGATATCCCATTTGATGACGGTTTTTTCGACATTGTGCTGAATGTGGAATCATCCCATTGTTATGGAGACGTGGATCAATTTTTATCTGAAGCGTACCGTGTCTTGAAACCGGGAGGATATTTTCTCTGGTGCGATCTTCGATCTAGAAATGATGTTGAAAATGTAGATAGGCAATTCCGTCTATCAGGGCTGGAAGAGATGCAGACACAGGATATTACGACCCATATAATCTCAGCCCTTGAAAAAATGTCCGAGAAAAGAAAGGAAGCCATTTCTTCAGCCGTGCCGCGGATATTTCAAAAATTATTTGAGTCCTATGCCGGCGTAAAAGACAGCAGAGTTTACAACTCCTTTAAAGACGGTTCTCTGGTTTACCTGAGTGCGGCTTTAAAAAGGCCGGAATAATTCTTCTTCCCAGCTCCATTTTTTCTTATTTCCACAATATCAATCCCTGTGCACTTATCCGCATTAAGTGAAATAGTAGGGTTTTTTGTTTATGGGATGGTGGGTAGATTTGGATATGAGTAATCTGGTAAATGAGTTTGATGAAATAACCAGGTGGCCTAAAAAACAATCCGATAAACAATTTATCATTGAGTTTTTATCTACAAAATTTGAATTTGGTGCAAAATATTCCGAAAAAGACGTAAACGTAATCATTAATCGATTCCATTTATTCAATGATATGGCACTGTTGCGAAGAGAATTAATTTCTAGGAAATACTTATCCAGAACGGATGATGGGTCTGAATATTGGAAAATCAAATAGCTCCGCCCCTTGTCCGGAATTCCTGGTATTTTTTGGTTCTGGGAGGATGGGTAGATTAAAAGAATGAATAACCGCATCACACACTTTCTTCCGCTTTTTATATTGATGGTTACTTTTTTAAAAGAAGATAGAGTATATGCCTGGGGTTGGCAAACTCACCGCTATATTAATGAAAATGCTGTGGACTACCTGCCGCCTTTAATGGATTTTTTCCAAGATCACAGAGATTACCTCCATGAGCATTCAACTGACCCGGACGTAGATGCTTTACCCGGATATTATCATTATATAGACATTGATTATTATCCTGAGTTTTTTGAA
>CAYNPR010000210.1:0-2952 GCA_964399115.1 uncultured bacterium
GACGGGGTTGCTTGTGGAATTCCAGAAAGATACGTCGGAAGATGTTGCGGAACTCATCGATGAAACTAAGCAATTTGTCCAAGGCATATCTTCCGTCCAGGAATTGAAAATGGTTACCGATGAAAAAGACAGGGAGGTTATCTGGAACATACGGAAAGGACTGTATCCTACGTTGGGTTCACTTCGAAAATTGGGTACCAGTGTCATTACGGAAGATATTGCAGTCGATGCTGAAAACTTGGCTCCGGCGATCCGTGAATTAAAATCCATGTTTAAGAATAGAGATTTTCATGACGGTGTGATCTTTGGTCATGCCAGGGACGGCAATCTTCATTTCCTGGTTTCAGTAGATCTAAACAGTTCAGATGGTGAAAAGCGTTTTGAAGGACTCATGAATGACCTGTCCGATATGACTTTGGGGAAGTTCAATGGTTCATTGAAAGCGGAACACGGCACGGGACGCAACATGGCGCCTTTCGTGGAAACAGAGTGGGGCGGACCTATCTATGATCTCATGTGGCAGGTAAAGAGACTGGCGGATCCGTACCATATATTGAATCCAGACGTTTTGTTAAGCAATGATCCGAAACTCCATGTAAAAAACCTGAAACCACTCCCACGGGTTCACGCTGAAGTGGATCGCTGTATTGAATGCGGGTTTTGTGAAAAGATCTGTCCCAGCCGGGGTTTAACCTTGACGCCCAGGCAGCGAATTGCCGTTATGAGGGAAGCACAGGAATTCCAGCTGAATGAATTTGAGATAAGACAATTTAATCATTTTGTGAACGAAACCTGTGCAACGGACGGTCTCTGTGAGATTGAGTGTCCGGTCAACATCAATACGGGAAAAATGGTCAAAGAATTGCGATCGCCTGGAAATATGGATCCGTGGAACGTCAAATTTCTGGCCCGGCATTTTCAGAAAACGGTTTCAGGAGTTCGGTTCGGATTAGGGATAATTGCCATCATGCGGAAGATACTAGGATCCTTATTCACCGGAAGAATATTCAATGGGCTCAACAAGACCACTGATGGTCTTGTTCCAATCTTGCCCAAAAGAGGATTCAATTTATCCCAACCCATTTTACCAAAAGTTGGCTCCAACCCGGATTACATACATTTTCCTTCATGCGTAAACCGGGTACTGCCCGGGAATGGAGCTAGGGACAGTTCTTCCATGCTGCTTCAAGAGATCGCTTCCGTAGCAGAAGTTAACCTGGTCACAATGCCGGGATTCGAAAATAATTGCTGTGGACTGGCCTTTGAATCAAGGGGCTATCGCCAGACAGGAAACCAAATGCGAGGTGATGTGCTGGATCAACTCAAATATACATCCTGCAATGGGTCAATACCGATTGTTGTGGACATGTCACCATGCACGCAGTTCATCAAGGAAGGATCGATGGACTATGGTCTTGAAATACTGGATTCGGTTGAGTTTTTATCGAGAATAAAATCGGATCTCGCCTTTAATTCCATAAATGAGCCAATATTCGTTCACCCGGTTTGTTCTTCACGGAAATTGGATATGGAGAATGAATTGATTCAAATAGTGAAAGAATGTGCCAATTCCATCGAAACGTCCATGGAACCGTTTTGCTGTGGGGCAGGTGGCGACCGGGGATTCCGTTATCCCTCATTAACAGAAAATTCCGTTGTTCAATCCGTATCGGGCATTACTTGCAGGAAAGGTGTTTCGTCCAGCCGGACCTGTGAGTTGAGTCTCGGTGAGCATGTCGGGATCGATTTCATATCCATCGAAGCGTTGGTATATCAGTCAATTCAAAAGTAACTTCAAGAAATTTTATCTAACGGAAACACTATGCCAAATGCTAAAACACTCTTTATAACCACGGTAATCCTTTGCTCCAATCTTTATGGCGAAGCCATCGCTCGTTTGTTAAAAACGGAGGGGAAAGTGACATTCAAGAGACTTGGCTCGTCTATCTTCAACGAAAGAGCCACATTGGGGACGGCGATTAACAATGGAGACGCTTTAAGAGTTGGAGAACAAAGTTTTGCCGCCGTGATGTATCTTGACGACAAAACCGTATTGAAAATTCGTGAAAACTCTGAATTTGAATTTCTCGATACCCGAAATACACGAACCATCGATATGGAACGGGGCACTATCCTTAATGAGATTGAGTCTTCGATAAAATATAGAACGTTCCGTATTGAGACACCCATCAGTGTAGCCAGTGTAAAAGGGACGAAATTTGCAGCTCTTGTCGATCCATCCGGTGTTGATCAATTTATAGGTAAGGAAGGTTCTGTGGAAGTACTCAATATTGTCAGCCAGCAGGTAGTAAACGTCGGTCCGGGTCAAAAGGCAGTCAGTAATTCAGTGGGAAGTTTAATGCAGTCCCCTGCATTGCCCGGTGAATATCCACCAGATCCGGAAATTGAACCCTATGAAAAAGAATTGAAACCATCAGAGCGTGGAAAAACAAAATCACCAGATTCAACGGAAATTGAAAAACCGGAAAAACAGATTGAAGAGACTAAATCAGATACAACACCAGATGAAAAAACTCCAGAATCCGAACCGGAGCAAGACGTAAAACCGACTGAGAGTGAGGAAGAGCCCCCTGCTCCCGATGAAGAACCTTCCCAACCGCAAAAGCCCTTTAGCATGGGCTTAGGCATTGGTTCCGCCACGATTGACGGGGTGCTGTATAATCAGTTATCTCTCCGCCCGGAGATCGCTTTTGGAAAATTGGGCGTTGGTTTCGACTTGGTTGTCTACATGGATAATGAAGGGAACGTACGTGATGATGAATGGGATATAAAAAATGATCCAGGGCTATTGCTGGATAAAATATTGTACGTTCGTTGGGGGAAAAAAACGGATCCGTTTTGGGCGAAATGGGGCTCCATGGAAGATGTGACCCTTGGTTATGGCGGGTTGTTGCAAAATTATTCCAACATGATGGAATTTCCATCCATTCG
>CAYNPR010000211.1:0-2933 GCA_964399115.1 uncultured bacterium
AACAAAGACAAACCAAAAAACGAAACGGTCCGCTGATGGAACAACGCTGAACTGGAGCGCCCATTGGAACCATGAATGGGATTCCCGATTGACCCTGGCCGAGTACAACTATTTCAGTAATTATGACTCTGAAAATTCCATGAATGGATCCACAATTGTCGGTACGTCAAGGGAGCGTAATCAACTGAAAGATAATACGATCAAGTTTCATCACTGGTATAGTGGATTTGAAAATCATAAGATTGAATCGGGGATCGATGAATCAATATATCGATTCAAATTTTTGGTTGTAACGGAGGATGAAGGCAGCTCAGATAAAGATTCCTTCAAACAAGATGGGTTTTTACATTCATTTTACGTCCAGGACAGTTGGACACCGAACCGTGATTATGCATTTACATCGGGTTTAAGATTTTCTTACTATTCCGAAAAACCCGGCTTATTTATCGCACCGCGATTTTCAGTTATTAAGAAATTGGGGCCTGTTTTCACATTGGAGAGCTCCATCGGCCGGTATTTCCAGTTTGTGCATCAATTGAACAGTGGTTTATCTACGCGTGGAACCCAGGGAATGTGGATGCTTTCATCAAATGAGATTCCTGTCTTATCATCCACAAATCTTCACATCGGGCTGAACTGGAATTATGACGATTACAGCATCACTACTGAGGTGTACCATCATTCAATGGAAAATTTGACCCAATTTCAAGATCAGACATCCATCCAGCGCACTCATAATGGATCTATACCTACTCTTTTTATCGGCTCCGGAAATTCAAATGGTTTGGAATTCCTAATACGTAAAATATCCGGAAGAATAACGGGATGGGTGTCGTATCAATTTAATAAAACCATTTATCAATTCCCCGATATACTGGATGGGAACTCATTTTTAAGCGATCACGATAAGACTCATGAGTTGAAAACAGTGATGATGTCCACCTTTCTCGGATTGGATCTGACTGCCAACTGGGTGTTCTCTTCAGGACGCGTATACACAAAAATGGATAATATCTATCATGATAAACAAACAATCTCTATTCTACGGGAAAGGAATGGGGAAAGGCTGAATCCTATCCACCACCTGGACATCAGTGTTTCAAAACTGTGGAATGCAAAATCCGTGAGACTGCATTCCGGAATTTCAGTGTACAACGTTTATAATCAAAACAACACCAGCCACGTCAGGTATAATCCCTATACTACGAGCCTAACAACAACCGACGTAACCATGTTTGGCATAACGCCAACCGTATTTATACAAATCAGTTTTTAATGGTGGAGGCGGGGAGAATCGAACTCCCGTCCGAAACAGAGTGATGCAAGACGTTTACACGCTTAGTCGTCCGATTGTGATCTTATCCTGCCCTTTATCAGCGACAAAAACCGGGAAGGACCAGCCTGCTTTATCTCATTCTGAATTCGCAGACTTATTCAGAACCAGCCTATGTAGGTGACGCTCCTGGGCCTAACCATAGGCGTATTAGACCCGGAACGGACCACATCAGTTAAGCTGCAGCCATGTAGCCGTAATCGGCATATATAGATATGACAGTTGATTAAGGAGGTGACTATCATCCTCCGCGTGCGGTCCGACATGTCTCATATCCCGTCGATACCGATCGCCCCCATTTTCAAAGAACGGATAAATTTAATACGAAATGACTATAAACAAGAAAAGGCTTCTAGCGCCAACCCGAAGCCTTTTCGAAAAGTTGAATCGATTATACATCAACTTTAATTCATTTGTCATCCTCTTTTATCAGAAACGTATTTTTAAAATTTTCTGCCAAAAAGAGGCTTACGAGTATAGAGGCGCAAGGAAATGATACGCAACCCATAAAGTGAATTTTTTCTACTTTTTTTGGTTTAGGTTTTCACAGCCTATAAATTCACTGGTAGTTAATTTTCGTACACGCACCCGTAGCTCAATTGGTAGAGCAGTGGCCTCTTAAGCCATTGGTTGAAGGTTCGAGTCCTTCCGGGTGTACTCGATAAATCTTGTATCGTTTCTCGATGAGTGATACAGATAAAAGGGGGGTGTTCTTCACCCCCTTTTTTATTATTTCATATATGCCAAAATGGGACAAAATATGCCATACAGACACCAAATTCTTTACGTATAGTTATGTACTTTTGAAACCGACGTAAATCCCAATAACAAAAAACCCCACGAATGTGGGGCTTGATGTAATAATGTAGTGCGGTTAATTATTTTGATGTTTTTAATTTCTTTCCTGCGGTTTGTAATTGTTCACCTGCACGCTTTATCTTGAAAATATTTGTTATTTGCCCTACTGTTCCTACAAAAATCATGCCTAATCCAAATAGAGAATTACGAACAGCATCTGCTTCATCCTCGTAATCCCATGTTGCCAATAGACTGCCAAGAAAAATAAATCCGTTGTTTCTTATGGAACTATTTACATATTTAACAAGATGGTTTCCTGCACCTTCAATCAACTTTCCTGCTTTTTGATTGTTAGAAGGTGTTTCAATTTCAATTTGATTTTCTTGCCCAAAAGTAAAGTTTAATGATACTATCAGGATAAATATATATTTCATGTCAAACTCCTTGCTATATACCCAAATCTACCCATCATCCCACAAACAAAAAACCCCACGATGGTGGGGCTTGATGTGAACTTTTTGTAATTCAGTTGTAAGGAGTGAGTTATTGACAACCCACACCAGCATAAGATCTACATTCACATTCATTACCATCTACATCCCAACATATGGAAGAAATCCTTCTCCCATCTTTGAAAGTTTCTTCACTCTCCTTCTGTCCATTCTCATACCAACCAGTACCTAATCCATCTTCTTCCCCATCCTTGAAAGTTCCTTCTCCATTCTTCTGTCCATTTGAATACCAATAAGTCCATTTACCATCATATTCCCCATCCTTGTAAGTTCCTTCTCTATTCTTCTGT
>CAYNPR010000212.1:0-2924 GCA_964399115.1 uncultured bacterium
ATGAGCTATCATATGTCCGTCAGATTGACAATAATTCTTTTGCCTATGCCGGTGTTATTCAGGCCGCAGCAGAAGCGGGGCACAATACAGTGGAATATCCTAATAACAGTGTTGGGACCCAGTTCAGTATTATTTCAAAGCTTCTTTCTGGTGGACTTTACACACCAATTTTTCTGACCCACCATTACGGTTTTGACACCCACAATAACCAGCTTAATGATCATAATAATATCCTTACAGTAATGTCAAATTCAATTGGTGCATTTTTCCAGGACCTTGAAAATCTTGGACTTAAGGACCGTGTGGTCTTGCTTACTACCTCAGAGTTTGGCAGACGCCCCTTTGAGAATGGTTCCGATGGTACAGACCATGGAGCTGCTGCTCCCCAATTTCTTTTTGGAAGTAAGGTAAAAGGTGGTATATACGGCTCTAACCCTAGCCTGACTGATTTTGATAACAATGCAAACCTGCTCCATGAGTTTGACTTTCGGCAATTGTATTCTACCCTGATGACACAGTGGTTTGAGCTTGAGCAGCAGGAGGTTGAAAACATTTTATTTCACCCGTTTGAAGCATTGCCCATTATCGATAACCGTTTTCCTCTAAACTCGGACCCAGTACGTAAAGAAGGTTTAATTGGTATTCCTGATGACTATACTTTATCAGGGGCTTATCCCAATCCATTCAACCCAGTTACACGGTTAACCTATGGATTAAAACAAAACACCCTGGTGGACATTCGTGTTTTTGATATTAAAGGAAGGGAAATTCTTCACCCAGTGCATGATATAAAACCAGCCGGATATTTTCGGTTGAGCTTGAACAGTCGGTCCCTTTCTAGTGGAACCTATACGGTTGTGATGCGGGCAGGAGATGCTGTTCGGAAAACGAACATCACAGTTGTAAAATAAATACAACTTCGAATTATATTTAACACAGCCCCAATCTTATTTGTGTAGGAGCATGTATCTGATGGGGACAATGCTTCTGATTGTTACATATTTCCTTGTAAATAAGAAATTTTTTTCCTGACTAACCATTCTATGTTCGAGTGGTTGTAAAAAGAGATGGTAGGACTCAGGAAGATTTACTTATGGTATATATTACTTTTTTTGAAGTTTCAGGTTTATTTTTTGAATCCAGCAGTTTTTCTAAGTGAGCAATCATTTTGTTCACCTGTGCCAGTCTTTTTTCAAGATTTTCTAATCGTTTATCCACTGTTCCGGATACTTTTGTTACCTGAACAACACGTTTCTTCATAATTTTTTCTTTAAGGAATACACAATTTTTGAAGAACCTTCAGAAGGAGTTTCTTGGGACCAGGTCTTAATTAAGGATCCCAGTTTTTTCTCAATTTTTCCTATTTGTTTTTCTATCTTCAAGATGCGGTTGTCCGCATCTTTTGTCCATTTGATGGTGGTTTGCTTTTTTTTAGTCAGTGGTTTTTGTGGTTTGTGCGACATACTGTTAGAAAAATAATTGGGATAGTGTAAAAAAGTAAATTAAAATTGAATATTGAAACTATCAAGAATTGATATAATATAAACTATGTTTTATTGGATAAGAGTATTGGGTATATAAAAAATAAGGAGCTATCATGAAAAAACTACACGTTTTCATTTTATTTTCACTTTCATTAGGATTGTCAGACCCACCGGACTGGACAGTCAATCCTCCTGATTTTCAATTCAATGCGTCAATGACCGGTGTATTGCTCTTCAATGGTGAAGAATCAACCGACGACACTGATGTAATTGCAGCATTTGTGGGCGATGAGTGCAGAGGTGTAAAAACGGATGGTATCATTTTTCCGCCAACAGGCAGGATGGTTTTTGGTATCACGCTTTACGGTAACTCAACGGGAGAAAACCTCACATTTAAAGCTTATGATGCTTCCAATGATCAGGTCACGGATGACATTAATTTCAATTATACTTTTACCCCCAATGATATTGTTGGGAATATGGAGGACCCGGTGGAATGGGTTTTTACATCTTCCCTTCTTGGAGATCCAAATTTCGATGCAACTATTACGGCTGTTGCGGATGACGTGAGCTATGAACTGACCTTTGGATTCTCACCGGACGCCACTGATGGATATGATGAGGGCTTCGACCAGTATGCTCCTCCGGCACCACCACCACCTGCTTTTGATGCAGCCTTGTCATGGAATGGCGACCGTTATTACACGCAGATCGTAAATGGGAGCGAAGATGATTTAGTGGAGCATGAGTGGGATATCCAGATCGCTTTTCCCCCTTCCAACCAGGTTACCCTGCAATGGGATTCAGATTTCCTGGTGGGATTAGGTATATTTTTTCTTCAGGATGCTTTTGGGGGCATGATGATCAATGTGGACATGACCCAGGAAAGCTCCGTTGACCTGACCAATCCTGCTTTTACCACGCTAAAGATTAAGGCTACACCCAGCGGGGAATCTCCTCCTACTGAAGAAACCCCGGTCACTTTTACGGTCATAGATGACGGCAATGGGTATGAGGATGTTGAGCTTAAGGGTGCCATGACAGACTGGGCCAACGTTGATATGAACAATGATGGCACCGGGACCTGGACCCTTACCCTTGAGCTTGAGTCAGGCAGCTATGAGTGGGGCGCCATTGAGAATGATGGTTCTGAGTGGGGGATCTGGCTGCCCTCATTAGCAGGTTTTGACACAAACCCGACCGTTGTTGTGGGTCCTGACGGCTCTGTTAGCGGGGACACAGGATTTACCGTGCCTTTCCAGGGTGGTGATGAAGTGATGGTCACCTTTAACGTGGATATGTCTGATGATGATATATCAGAAGATGGTGTACACATTGCTGGAACAATGAACAATTGGGACCCTGTCGCCAGTCCTATGAATGATGAGGATGGGGATGGTGTTTACACAGCATCGTTCAGTCTTATTGTAGGCAGTACGG
>CAYNPR010000213.1:0-2923 GCA_964399115.1 uncultured bacterium
TTGTCATGGAAATGCCCCATACGAAGCTATATTCGGCTATTAAGGGCGAAGGAGCCTGGTGCGAAGGCCAGCCGATTTCATGCTCAAAAACAGATTCACTTGAAAAAAGCCTGCTTGTGACGGGGTTCGGTTACGAGCATGGCGAACTTTGGGAAAAAAACATGGTGCTTTTCAAGCATTTTACGAATGTGACGCAGGGCGTCCGCAGACTCGGCGCCGCAGCGGTGGACCTGTGCCATGTGGCATCAGGGAAAGTGGATGGGTTCTGGGAATATGACTTAAAACCCTGGGACACCGCGGCAGGAATGCTCATTGCCCAGGAAGCGGGAGCGGTCGTCAGCAGGTTGGATGGTTCAGATTACTCGATTTATGATAATAATATTTGTGTGTCCAATCCATCGATCCATCAGGAGATGGTGGGTGAAATCGGCTTGATCACTTGAACTGGTCCCGAAACTGCTTCTCAGACCAGAGGGCATCAACTTGGTAAATGAGTTCAGACTTTTTATCCGAATAGAAGGCTTCCATTGCATAAAACTGATAGACAGGCCCTCCTTCATCCTTAGAACCTTTCCAGACGTAATATACGATCGCTTTTTCCTTTTCCTTAAGAATGTCTATATACTTTATCTCGTAACTATACCAAATTGTGGCGTAGTTCAGGATCGATTCATAAAAAGACACGTTATTTTGCCTGTACTGATACTCTGCAAGAGGTATGGTCAGATCTTGAAAAGTGGAATCACCTGATTTGGTCAAAATCAATGTTTGCATGTCCCCAACGGGTCCATTGAAATCCTGACCGAAGGTATTCGCATTTGTTCCATTAATCTCATGGATCCTGTCCCCGATATCAAGTGCGGTCTGAATCGAATCGTCCACTATGCCTGTTACCACAAGCTCACTTTCAACGTATTCTGTGAAAATTCCCAGCCCTACGTAGGGAACATGGTTATACATAAAATTCTCCGTGATCATGGAATCAACGGTTGATGTATCGCCTGAGTACCGGGCCTCAATGAAATCGATATAATCCTGTTTCTTTAGCGGGAGGGCCAGTATCTGAGATACGATGAAAAAACTGAAGAATATTCGGGTCAAAATTGCAATGATTATTTTCAGAAAATTTAGGGAAATTCAGGAAAAAGTAATAATATGATTAGGAGAATCTTTTTTATATAAAAGCCCATCCAATTGATGGAATTATAATAGTTGCGTAAATACGTAATGTTTACCTGAGACAACCGTTCAAATAGTCCACCAGCGTTGAGATTGCAACTTCACTGCTCTCGGCACAAAAATAAAAAGGCTGCGTTGTGGTGGGATCAAAATCCGTCTGCACCATTACTTCAGGATCGAAAGGACGATGGGGATACTCGGTGATGGAACCCAATTCGCCAATGGAAGACAACAGACCTGCGCCAATGGCTTTGGGCTCGTTATTCTCTTTCACCAAGCCAAATTCAATTGACCACCAATATAATCGAATCAATTTTTCAATCACCGTTTCATTGACGGAATCAGCTACTTGGCCAAACAGTCGATTCACTGCAACAAAATTCGGCTCCACCAGCATGGCTCCATGCCCCACAATTTCATGAACCACGTCAGGCTCAGGCGTGAAGGAAGGCTGGGAATTATGCCGGATATATTGCGTTGCAAGCATTACGCCTCGTTTAAGCTCCGTCAAAAATATTTTCGGCAAAACCAAACCGGATACGGGTTCAAAACGAAAACCGTCAAGGGCCGTCAAACATGCCGTCACTTCCTTCATTTGTGGAATTTTATCTTTTGGAAAATTCATTTTGTCCCAATACTGCAGATATTCTTGACAGGCCCATTTCTCATGTATGGGCGTCAATATGTCCAAAATAGTACCCCATAATTCGTTCTCTTCAGGAGTATAGGGCGCATCTGGAATGGAATTTCCGGGCTGGTGCTTATAGGCGATTTGAGCAATTTGATTACGGCGTTCACGGTAAGCGGCGTCGCGAAAACCTGGATGGTCTTGATCAAGTTCAACTACGATTTTTCGTGATTCATCCAGGTTTAGCCTAGATTGACCGTCGTAATCTGAGACATGGTGATCCATGTTATGCTCCATACTTATTATATTCCTGAAAACTGAATGTGATTGTATTTATAAATCAATTGGGAAAAAGGTATAGATAATCGGATTGAATTATAGTTTTACTACTATCAGGCTGGGTCCAGTATAATTGAAGCTGTATGTTATATCTGGGACCTTGAAAATAATCTACGATTATCGGATAGTAACCAATCTCGAGTGAGATGTCTCCACTGACACATCTTGAACCATGTGTACCATCATTATCCACTATTTTAATTAATGAATCCTGATCCATCAAATAAAGGTTTGACCCATCATCCGAGCAAGTTTCAAAGGTGTGAATACCGGCACTTTCTATTTTTATGAATCCATAGAATCTAATCGAAAACCATTCCAGCAAATTTTCACCCAAACCTGGAAATCCAGCATCGAAACTTTGATTGGGAATATCCAGTTCAGGTAATATGATCGCGGAGTAAGGACACGAAAATTCTTCGTTATTGATAATTGATTCGTCTTCGCACGTTAAATTGATGTCAGGCAAGACATTTGTATTAGGTTCTAGGGCATATATCGTACCAAGGAGCCCTTTTCCCACTTCTGATTCACCGCCAAGAGGATTGTTTTCAACAATAAAAAGCGGGTCACTTGATTCAAGTTCCCCTAGTGGCGTAATAACCTTTATTGTACAGGAATGCTGAAAAATATTATGTATGTCATTTGGTAGGGATACAATGATTAAAGTGTCATCCCTGGCAGAAATTATTTCAAGATTTATTGACGTATCTTTGTTGGCACCGTTTAATCCTTCCATATGAACACTCACATCATTAATCACACCTTCAGGCGTTG
>CAYNPR010000214.1:0-2907 GCA_964399115.1 uncultured bacterium
TAGCTAACACTGGTTCAATACAAGAAGTGAAGGTGGTTAATGAATCTTGGGATCCTGTGTATGTGACAAGTGCTGATTAAATGAAAATTGTTATAAAATGATGGTAAAATTATGTTCACCGCACATGGACCAATAGAATATGATGGTGGAACCGTTGAATGGAAGGGAATCTTTAACGGAGAATCTTTGGATAATGTACAAGCAGATTGGATACGGGGGGATGGAGGACACTTCCTTAACGATTTATTATTACCAGATGTTGTAACCTGGGTTTTTACACCAGACCCGATAATTCATAGACCCAATGATACTAAAATGGTAATGATACCGGCGGGAACATTTGAAATGGGAAGCCACTTTGGTGAAGGTGTCGATGATAATTTGCCAGTGCACTCCGTTAAGATTGACAGTTTTTATATGGACACATATGAAGTGACAGTTGGCCAATATAAACGATTTATAGATGAGACTGGGTACGACTTCAACCGATCCTTGTGGCAGAGATTTATTGTTTCTCCCACAGACGATCATCCTATCGTGAATGTGGATTGGTATGCTGCCTCAGCTTATGCCAAATGGGCTGGTAAACGATTACCAACAGAAGCAGAGTGGGAGTATGCCGCCCGCGGTGGATTAAAAGTAACGCGATATCCTTGGGGGAACACTATCACAAAGAATGATGCCAATTTCCATAAATATTGGAAAGATGATGAAGAATACAAAAATACCGAAAAGAAAAAATCCGCCTGGAAGGATAAGTGGAAATATACAGCACCGGTAGGCAGTTTTGAACCCAATGGTTATGGATTATACGATATGGCAGGCAATGTAGCAGAATGGTGCCAGGATTGGTACCAATGGGATTATTACCAATGCTCACCCCTTGATAATCCAACCGGACCCAATACCGGTACAACAAAAGTAACTAGAGGAGGACATTGGTATAGTTGGCATAAAGGTCTACGCGTGTATAATCGTGGAGATAACCCGCCTGATGTTAAATGGTGGCAGGATGTGCAGGGATTTAGATGTGTGAAAGATTTGGATTAAATGCGAAGAACGCTCCAGATCATAATCGGTGTGGGCGGCGTGGCAGCTGTTTTGATAGCGCTGCTTCACATTATTCTCGGTCCCGCTACTATACCGGGCTCCATCCCGGTAAACGCCACAATGGATAGCGAAGACCGTTTCTACGCCACTATTTTTCTGGCTTACGGTCTGGCGCTAATTTGGTGTGTGAGAGATATTGAAACAAAACGGCGGGTCTTATGGTTTCTCACAATCACTTTTTTCACCGGCGGAATCGCCAGAATTATTTCCGCTTTGTCTGTGGGCCTTCCCCACCCTTTTTTCATCAACATGACTTTACTGGAATTGAGTCTTCCAATCTTGATTTTTATCTTGCTTAGAAAACTACCCAATGGGTAATCTGCATGCGTCAGACTGGAAAAAATATGAATGAATTTTTAGAAGCAGCCATTGATGAAGCAAAAAAAGGTCTGGCCGATGGAGGTATTCCCATCGGTTCGGTACTAGAGATTGACGGGAAAATCGTTAGCCGTGGACACAATCAGCGCGTACAACTGGGGAGTGTGGTACTCCACGCAGAAATGGATTGCCTGGAAAAAGCGGGCCGTCTTAAAATATCCGAATATGGCCGGGCGACTTTGTACACAACGTTGTCTCCTTGTGATATGTGTACGGGCGGTGTATTGCTTTACGGGATTCCGAACGTGGTAATTGGAGAAAACAGCACATTTCGGGGACCTGAAAACTATCTTCAATCACGGGGAGTAAAGATAGTGGTTCATGATAACCGTGAGTGCCGATTGCTCTTGAAGAAATTCATAAACGAATATCCAGACCTCTGGAATGAGGATATTGGTAAGTAGGCGTGCCTCCCACCACCCCACTTGAAAGGAAACCGTACAGATGCTCGTTATCGTTAGATTTCAAATATTTCACTGCACAACGAAAATAGATAACCATCATAGGAGACTTATTTGAAAACATTGTTAGAACGGGCGCAGAAACTTGAGGCGGAAGGAATATTCCTTGGAGGACCTATTAAATTCTTTGAGGATGCAGGTAAAAAAACACTCGACACGCTATTGAATGAGGGCTTAACACCCGATTCTAAAGTGTTGGATATTGGGTGCGGCTGCCTGCGCATCGGATATTGGCTCATTCACTTTCTGGGTAAGGGTAGTTACTATGGTATTGAACCTAATACCGATATGCTTAATGCAGGAATTAGAATTCTACTGGACTCCGATCTGGTAGATATTAAGCAACCAAAGTTCGATTATAATAATGATTTTGACTTTACTGTATTCAAGGAAAAATTCGACTATTTTATGGCTCGTTCAATATGGACTCATGCCTCGAAACTGCAAATCCAAACCATGCTTGATGGATTTGTAAATACCGCAAATATGGGTGCCGAATTCATTACATCTTACATAAAGCCGACACTTTTCAAACGCGACTACAAAAACAAAAATTGGGTTGGGAAAAGTCACGAGTCAGACGCATCTGGAACGGTGGCACATAGTTTAAAATGGATTCAGGAAGAGTGTTCTAAGAGGAGTTTGGTTGCTGAAGAAATTTTAGAAAAAGCATACAATTTTGGAAATCAAACTTGGATTAGGATTAAACATAAGACAATCTAATATTCCCCATATCATACCATTGTTTTTGAAATCAGAATTACCATTAAGTCAATTAAGTGTTACCTATGTATTGATTTTACAACCCTCACCAGTTACTAGCTAACTATTCACCTAACCCCTTGTGTCTCTATCCTCTTTTTTGATAAATTCACTCCTTAATTTTTACCAATAATCTTCATCAATAAGTGTCTTACCATAGACATGGTTTACAGATAGCAGAGTTAAAGAAGCCATG
>CAYNPR010000215.1:0-2892 GCA_964399115.1 uncultured bacterium
GGCGGCAATCTCACGTTTAACGTGCCCTTTATTCCTTTCGACGTTTTTGGCGAAGGCCATGTGGGCATGGTGGGTGCAGGACTTGGGGTTCGCGGATTTGGCGGTGTTTCCCTGGAATCCCTCATGAAAAAAGGACTGAGTCTCCCGTTCAACGTATTGGTTGGTGGTGAAGTGTTCATCAGCAGCGACTTGGCGGGAGCAGGCAACCCATCCGGCTGGTTAAGCATCGGTGCCCGCCTGGATTACGGATTTTAATATATATTTTACGTCTAATGATTTTCATTCACAAAAAGCATTGAGATGGGAATCGTGACATAAAGCGATAATTGGCTGAAGATTCAATTTCTCAAGCTAAAAAGGTTCGTCTTTTTGCCACGAAAAACCAAAATAGAAAAGATTCATCTCGAAAACCAAATCTTGTTTCAGTAATTTTTCTCTCCATTATTCTCAGTTAAGAAACCAATCGGAAAAATATGTCGCTTATTAATCCCTATATATTTCGTGAATACGATATCCGCGGTAAGGTGGAGGAAGACTTCCCCGAACAAGTTGTGATCAAACTGGGGAAGGCGTTTGGCACCTTCGTGAAACGTGCCGGTGGGCATGAAATTGCCCTCAGTGGCGATATTCGCCTCACCACGCCGGACCTCATAGAATTTTTCAAAAAAGGCGTACTTTCGACTGGAATAGACGTCATCAATCTGGGTATCATCCCCACACCGGTGAATTATTTTTCAATGTTCCACTTGGGTGTGTTTGGGGCCGTTCAGATTACGGGCAGCCACAACCCACCGGAATTCAACGGGTTCAAGATGTCCATGGACAAAAAGGCCGTTTTTGGAAAGGATATCCAGACACTCTACCACATCATCGATAAAATAGATTTCGAAGAAGGAGAAGGGATGGAAGCGCGGTATAAGATACTTCCAAAATACAACCAGATGATCCTGGACAAGATCACCATTGAGCGACCCATGAAAGTGGTCATGGATTGCGGAAACGCCGCCGCCGCCATTAATGGCCCGGAAGTGTTTAAGGCGCTCGGCGTGGAATTGAAGGAACTTTTTTGCGAACCGGATGGAACCTTTCCCAACCATCATCCAGATCCAACGGTGGAAGAGAATCTCCAGGACCTTATTGCTGAAATGAAAACGGGACGGTATGATGCGGGGATTGCGTTTGATGGAGACGCGGACCGGATCGGTGTTGTTGATGAAACGGGGGACGTCATCTGGGCTGACCAGCTTTTGGCGCTTTTCCTGCCCAAAGTCATAAAAGAAGGAGACGACGTTCTGTTCGACGTAAAATGTTCCCAGGCCCTGGAGGACGTGATTAACCGGTTGGGCGGTAAACCGGTCATGTGGAAAACCGGACATTCGTTGATCAAACAAAAGATGGGTGAATTGAACTGTAAACTGGGCGGCGAAATGAGCGGGCATATCTTTTTCGCCGACGATTACTATGGGTATGACGATGCGTTGTACGTGGCGGCAAGATTGATCCAGTTACTGTCGAAGACGGATAAAAAACTATCGGAATTGAAATCGGAAATTCCCGTTTATCATTCCACACCGGAAATGCGGATGGAAGCGGAAAATGACGAAGAAAAATTCAGAATCGCGGAAGAAGCCATCGCGTACTTCACGGAAAACTACGATTGCAGTACGGTGGATGGAGTCCGAATCAAATTTGGCGATGGATGGGGATTGGTCCGATCTTCCAATACGCAACCGGTGATCGTTTGCCGGTTTGAAGCCAATACGCAGGAACGCCGGGACGAGATTATGGACCTTGTTCTGGTAAAGCTATCTGAATTCGGAAAACTGGCATTGGGAGGGCATTGATGCCGGGTTCCCAGCCCGATTTTCAGAAACTCATCGAATTTATCCGCGATGAAGTGAATCGTGATTTAACGAACCTTCCCATCCCGGATAAACCGGCTTATTTCTATGATCCAATCCGGTATTCGCTTCGTGCAACTGGAAAACGGTTTCGGCCGATTCTGGTTCACCTTGCGGGCAGAGCCCTGAAAGCCGACCCGGATTCATTGATGAAGATGGCACTGGCGGTGGAATTGCTTCATAATTTTACCCTGATTCACGATGACATTATGGATAATGACGCCATCCGTCATGGCCAGCCCACAATTCATTCCAAATGGGACGCTTCCAAGGCAATTCTGGCTGGAGACGGCATTTTTACCATGGCACAGCTTCTGCTGAGCGGTATCCCGGACCGGGCGAACGAAGTATTCGGTTTTTTTAACCAGGCATGCCTGGAAGTCTGTGAAGGCCAAGCCCTGGATAAGGAATTTGAAAATGATCTTTCCATTGCTGATGAACAATACCTTGATATGATTGAAAAAAAGACAGGTGCACTCCTGGGTGCCTGTGCAGCATTGCCTGCAATTTTGACCAATGCCGGGAAAGAGACGGCAGAAAATTTTGATCAATTCGGCAGGGCTCTGGGAAAGGGGTTCCAGATTCACGATGATCTCCTGGAGATATACGCCGATCCGGAAGATATGGGAAAAAGTCTGGGAAGCGACGTTGCGGAAGGAAAACAAACTATGATGGTGATCCTGGCTAGAAATGAATTTGGACAGGAATGGGAGAAAATCACATCTGATCCGGACCCGGAAACGTTGATGAAACGCATCCGGGATTTCTTTTCGAAAACAAATATTAAAGACAAAACTAGATCCATGGCTGAATGGTATTTCGACAAAGCCCGTGATTCCCTCCATAAAATTGAAACCATTGACAGGGAAGAACTATTAAAATTTGTTCACCTTGTAGAAAAAAGGACTTATTGATGACGAAAAATATTGACCCCGGCAATATGTTTGGCGCGATTTGGGATTTCCCGGAAAACCTTTCCGATGCATTGAAA
>CAYNPR010000216.1:0-2881 GCA_964399115.1 uncultured bacterium
CATCGGTAATGTGATGATTATCATTTTATCGGTGGTACTGTATTTCTATTTGCGTATCCAATTCAAAGAACAGGTTAAAACATAATGCAGATTAATAATGTCCAAGATATGGTTTTAAAAGGGATTAAACAGATAATTATGCTAATCTTGTTGATCTACCTTGTATTTCCATTTATTTGGCTTGTGTCAATCTCTTTTAAAAGTACGGCAGAAATCCTGACCGGCGGCATCCATGTTATTCCGAAAGATTTTTATTTCGATCACTACCGATCCATCCTGAATGATAGTAATCTTATCCAGAGTGTTTTCAACAGTTTGGTGGTTAGTATTTTTTCAATGACTATTACTGTGATGATTGCCTTGCCAGCTGCCTATTCTTTGGTTCGATTTAAGACAAATATAAAAAATGCAGTGCTTGGCTGGATATTGGCATCCCAGATATTCCCGGCCATTTTGGTTATTATTCCCCTGTACATGGTATTACGATATTTGCATTTAACAGACTCCATTTTCGGATTAACCATGGTCTATGTAGTCTGGGAGCTCCCATTTGTATTGTGGATGTTATATGGATATATCAAGAATATTCCTTTGGAATTGGAAGAAGCGGCATTTATTGACGGTGCTACAAAACTGCAATATGTTTATAGAATTTTATTTCCGGTGATCATGCCAGCCATCGGTGCCACTGCCATTTTTGCCTTTATTATTTCCTGGAATGAATTCCTGTTTGCCCTGGTATTGATGAAAAATCCGGAAAATGTTACGCTTCCTGTTCAACTTTCCAGATTTACCGGGATGGAAGGGCAGGCCCGAATCGGGTTGTTAGCAGCCGCCAGTTGTTTAGCAACAATTCCTTCATTGATTCTGTTTACCTTTATGAGAAAAGGGTTCAAATCAGGGCTGATGACAGGCTCGGTAAAGGTTTAGGTTATTGTCATGAATTATAAAAACTGGATAAAAATCAGCGCAGGATTGATCGTGATCTATTTAATATTCGATTCGCTGATAGATTTTTCAAGATCACGAGAAACATCTGATAAAATTCGATTTGTCAGTCTCGCCTGGCAAGAGCAGTTAATTGAAGCCAATAGAGAAATGGTGGCACAATGGAACAAAGCAAATCCTGACCGTGAAGTTGAATATATTCAAAGCAGTTGGAGCTCCATTTATGATTATTTGATTACATCTTTTGAAACAGATGGTGTGCCGGATATTTTTCATTATGAATCTACGATTATTGTGGATTTTGCCAATCGTGGATACCTGACAGATCTTGCACCCTTTAT
This sequence comes from uncultured bacterium, assembly GCA_964399115.1. Lineage (GTDB taxonomy): Bacteria > Fidelibacterota > Marinisomatia > Marinisomatales > UBA1611 > CAYNPR01. The sequence goes on from CAYNPR010000216.1 coordinate 1,290, forward strand.
TGAAGAAGAAATGAAAAATGATATTGTAGATGTTGCCTGGGCATCAGTAACACAGCCTTCAGGAGAAATTAACGGAATCCCTTTTCTCATGGAATCTTGGGTGGGATTATATAACAAAGATATTTTTGAAAGAAATAACATTGAACCGCCCACAATTGAAAAACCATGGACTTGGGAAAAAGTGATGGAAATAGGCGTGCAATTAAACCACGATACAGATCAGGATGGTAGAATTGACCAATGGGGAATCGGCATGGGATTAAGAAATTCCGCAAATCTTATTATGAATCATTCCATTAGTTTTGGCGGTTCATTTTTCACAAAAGAAAACGGGAAATATGTTGTTCGTGTAGGCGATGAGGAGAAGGCGCTTTTAAATTCAATTATGAAGATGTACCAGGAATTAAAATGTATGGCCCCGGAGAGTATTGGGAAATCGGGAACAGAGATAATTCCGGGATTCATGCGCGGCCGTTATTCTATGGTAATTGGTATGGGCGCTGCCATGAGACAACAATTGGTAGAAAATGCACCGGAAGGATTTAATTGGGGCGTCATGCCGCCATTGGTTAGCAAAACACAAAAAACCGGAATCAACACCCAAACCTACAGCATACCGAAAAAATCAAAAAAACAAAAAGATGCATTCGATTTTATCCGCTTTGCATTTAATACTGAAAATATGGCTAAACTTGCCCGATCCGATTGGATGCTTCCTGCAAGAAAGTCCTGTTTTGAACTCCCGCCTTTTAATACAGCGAATGATGGTTGGGAAATTGTAACAAAATCGGTAGACCATTTAACCGTGGGACCTTGGTTGGGAACACCGGGTTATTCGGAATGGAAAGGACGGGTGGCGAACCCGATTTTGCAGGAATTATATGCTGGGAGATTTTCCGTTGATGAAGCGGCCGAAAGAATCGAAATAGAAAGCAACCTTGTACTTTCACGATATCAAAGAAACAAATAATCAAAAAAATAATTTAGAAAATTAAATGGCGAAAGTTACCTTAAAGAATATTCAAAAAGTTTTTGACAAAAATATAATTGCCGTCAATGATTTCTGTATGGAGATCAAAGACAAGGAAATGATTGTGTTATTGGGTCCGTCCGGTTGCGGTAAATCTACATTATTGCGAATGATTGCCGGGCTGACGGATATTACGGAAGGTGAATTATTTATCGGGGACAACCTTGTGAATGATGTGTCGCCAAAAGACCGGGATATTGCCATGGTTTTCCAAAATTATGCACTGTATCCCCATATGTCTGTTTTTCAAAATATTTCCTTCGGTTTAGAGTTACGGAAATACAGTAAAGACGATATTCAGGGTAAAGTATATCGAGCCGCAAAGATTCTTAATATTGAAGAATTGTTGGACAGGAAACCGAAAGAATTATCAGGCGGCCAACAGCAAAGGGTCGCTTTAGGTCGGGCTATTGTTCGTGATCCATTGGTTTTTCTTTTTGATGAACCGTTATCGAATTTAGACTCAAAATTGCGTATCCAAATGCGGAGTGAAATATCAAAACTCCATGAAAGGCTTCAAACTACCATGATCTATGTAACCCATGACCAAATTGAAGCTATG
>CAYNPR010000217.1:0-2879 GCA_964399115.1 uncultured bacterium
CCAGTATGCTCAAGATATACAATATCCGTCACCTGGGAAAATCTCACATCATGATTGTTGACCTGCTTATCGTCTCGTATTCTCTTGAATACTGGATGAATCAGACTTACGCCATCAATATTCGCAGAAAATGAATAGCCGTTTTTTTCATCATAGTTTAACAGATGATTTTTGATGATCCCTTTGGTATTTTCCGTTAACAATTCATTCACGGAAATTTCAACAACCATTATCGGTTTTACCATTTGAAATGCCACGCGTCTGCCATCCGCTTCGATATAGGATGATTCAATAATATCTTTACTTAAGGATTTATAGAGATCGGCTTTTTCATCTTCGCTCAAGCCGTTCCCCGTCCTTCCAAACTGTACGAATGAATCATCTTCATTCTGCAATGCGAAAAGAATTTCCCGCACTTTTTTCTCGTCACCTTCCGTAAATCCGATCACGGAGGCATCAATCGTATGAAGTGGTTTAATTTTATAGACAATGGGCATGTCCGGAAACCTGACCACTAGCCCTTCTGCGCCTTTATTCGCAACAATTTCTTCATAAATTTCTTTCACGCCTGATGAAGAAGCAGATTGAAAATATACAGGATTTATTTCATCATTGTTTTTGAACAGTTCGGTAAGCTTTTCAATGGTATTCTGATAGTCGTTTTCAGCATAATCTTCTCCGTCCAGCGCAACAATATCAAATGGTGAAACCGTCAACGAATCCTTCTTTTTTGAAATAGCGGACATGACTTCAAACACCCTGCTGCGATGGTCTTGGGTGCTTAAATGCAGCTCACATGCAACGCTTAGGGACTTGATCTTTTGATCTTTCAGTGATTTCGTAGCCGACTTAAGTAACGGCAAATCATCTTTTATTTTTCCGCTGCCATTCACCAGCATAGATTGCTTTCCGTCAAAATGAAGAAGATTGAATTCGCCGTCTATCTTTGTGGTAATGTAAACTTTATCTCCACTGATTTTGAACGAAATATCTTCTTGCGTAATAGCCATAAAACTGCCGGCGACTTTCCGTTTATAATGGATTGCCTTCTGCTGAATATCGTTCATTTCGAAAACTCCTTCAGTTCAAGGTTCGTTAAATGAAGAATCAGGCAGTAAGTATCGTCTTTAATTCTGCCTTCCAGAAATCCCCGGTAAGGCGTTCCGCCGGCGGTAAGGATTAAAGGTTCATTTCCTTTTTTTCCGCCACCCACAAACATGAGTGCATTTTTATCGTGCAGTTCTTTCGCCATTTTAAATAGAAAATCAAAGGTTAATCCATTTACGTGGCGGATTTGGTAATGCTTTGCAAAAACAAACTTTTTTATCGCCGCCTCTTTGGGCATGAATTTCCCGCTCCAGGAAAGAGGCATTTTTTCAGCAGACACATTTGATTCTTTCGGCTCCAACGGTTTCCGGGATTTTTCTTCCCCTTTATTATCTTTTATGACTTCAATCTGCTTTACATTAAAGACCAGTTTGTTATCTTTACTCGCATATATTTTCTTGATGGCCCCCAACATTAATCCTGTTGTTTCAATATCGCATTCCACGTCAGATTTAATGATTTCCTGCGACAGATCTTCTAATTCAGAAAATGTGTTGGATAGTCCGGATATATCTGTTTCCAGTGTGGATTTTAGGATTTTTACATTCCTTTTTTCAGAGCCGTCTTTCAGCACCTGTTTTACTTTGGGCCTGGTTGGCTTTGCTTCGAAGCCTAAAATGGCATCCCGTTTTTTTTCATTGGCTATATTGATTTTTCGCATCATTCCCTCCTACATCATGGCAAAGTCAAATTCATCTTCGACTTCTTCCGTTTCAGATTCTTCTTCATCCAATGCGCCGGCACCATCCAAACCGATAAACTCAAATTCTATCTTTTTGCCCACAAGGACAAAAACTTCCCCATCGTTTTCTAACACAAATGCCGGGTCACCTTCATAATCAGCCCGGTAATTAAAAACAAATGTGAAGATATCTTTATTATCAGCAACTGCTTTCACGAAATCAGGATGATTCTCTTCTCCCTGCAGGGAATAGATTGACGTAATATTATGCTCTAATAAAAATTCAATGGATACAGATTTATTCAGTTCAATTTCTCCATCATAGCTGGATGGAATCAATTCCGCTGGAGAACCATCATCGTCCACATACATCATATCGGATTTTTCTATCCAGTTGCCGTCCTCACTGATGGAACCGAGACCTGTCCCGCCTTTGGGGATAATCATAGATTTATCCTGGAAAAGCGTTAGTGTACTGCACGGCTCATCTTGGGTATCAAGTACGATTTTCTCACTCCAGCCGTAGAGCTTTTTTCGGTCCAGTTTTAATGGCACAAGGTCGAATACCTGTTTGCCGATTTTAAAGTTTAAGGGTCTTGCCATTTTCCCTCCAGATTGATTATTTATTAGGCAGTTTAGAAACCAATTTCATTTTATCGTTTTTACGACTGAATTGCCACAGTTCCAATGTAACCGGTTCTTCCGTTTTATCCTCTTTGCCATCTGTATATTTTTCTACATTTCCAAAACGAAGCAAATAGCCTTTTGTTATTCTTTGCAGAATAGGATTTTTATTATGCGGCATGGATTTAAGATATAATCGCAATTGCTTATATTGTGCTGCTTTTAAATCTGCACCAACTTTCGTTTCTAAAATGATGGGTGTTTTGATGTTCCATTTTTTTCGATTGCACGGCAAAAGCACAAAATCAGGAATAGCTGTGCCGATATTCTGCCCTTTATAGAATAACTCAATATTCACTTCTTTCAGATAAGGAACCTTCCGATCTCTAAATTCTATGGCCATTGGATATAAAATGAACAGATACATGATCTTTCCGTACATGAAACCCAAAATCATATCCCTTGG
>CAYNPR010000218.1:0-2873 GCA_964399115.1 uncultured bacterium
ATGAATCCGAACATGGGCTTTTGATGTCCGACATCCATCACCAAGGCTTGTTTCCCCGGAATCGCCGGTTTTGGTTGTTACTTTCGAAATTCTCATTAGAAAAAGATAATACTCACAACAATAAAAAGTGGAAATAAAATTGGGAATGACCATTTAGCTAGGTAGCCAAAGAAACTGGGCATTTCAATTCCGGATGCTTCCGATATTGATTTTACCATAAAATTTGGTGCATTCCCTATATAAGTATTTGCACCCATAAAAACAGCCCCTGCAGATATAGCCAAAAGTGTTTTAGAAAGATCACCCATTAGTAAAACCGGATCACCACCTGCAGTATTGAAGAAAACAAGGTAGGTGGGTGCGTTGTCTAAAAAACTCGATAATATTCCAGTTAACCAAAAATACATATATTCAATAGGTGCACCATCGGTGTTTGAAACAGATGAAATGACTGCTTTCAAAGCACCATCCGTACCTGCCTTTAGAATTGCAATTGCAGGAATTATAGTCACAAAGATTCCCGCAAACAGTTTTCCTACCTCCACGATTGGAAACCAGGTGTATTCGTTCGCTTCCCTGATTGTTTTTGGCGTTAAGGTCCAACTTGCATAAGTGAGACCTAGTAGCAAAGTATCGCGCACAATATTTTGTAACTCAAGATGAACAGTGTAAAGATCATAATATTTGTCGGGTAGTCCTAGATTTTTCCAGAAACCCGACAACAAAACTCCGCCTAAAACACCAAGTAAAAGCAATAAGTTGAAGGAACCTTCCATACCCAGTTTATGGAATTGGGCAAAATCAGTCTCAGGCTTGATTTCTTTATTAAATAAGTATGTATCAATAACAAAAAATATGATCAATAGTGAAACCGCCATAAATAACATAGGCAAAAACAAGGCGGATGTAGTCCAGAAAAAATCCACTCCATGAAGAAATCCCAAAAAGAGCGGTGGATCACCCAATGGTGTTAGGGCACCGCCGATATTTGCAACCAAGAAAATAAAAAATACGATAATGTGAACCTTGTTTTTACGATTTTGATTTGCCCGAATCAAAGGACGAATCAACAGCATTGCTGCACCTGTAGTTCCCATCCAACTCGCCAGGACTGTTCCGACAAAAATTAGCAATGTATTGATGAGGGGTGTCCCAACCAGGTTGCCTGTAAGCTGAATGCCTCCAGAAATGGTAAACAATGCTAAGAGTAAAATAATAAAAGGGACATATTCCAGTAATCCAACATGAAGCAATTCATATATAACGGTGGATAAACCAGTTTTGAACAATAACGGGATAATTAAAACCGATGCCCAAAAGAAAGAAACTTTCCCAAAATGACGGTGCCAGAACGAAGGAGCAACCAAAGGAAAAACTGCAATGGAAAGTAATATTCCCGCAAAGGGCATTACCCAGAAAATGTTGAGATTATCGATACTGCCATCTAACTGAAATTCAGAGACAAGACCACCGCCACTTGCCATTATGACTGCCGGGGACAACAGCATAAATAGTTGGAATATTCTGAATCTCATAGTTAATTATTTATTATAAATCGAAGCTTTTAAATTACTGAGAAATATTATGTGAAAGAAAAGAAGATGAAAGATGATAAATTGGAATCGAAAACTATTATTCTTGTAATTTTAAACTTGCAGATCATTCTTGGAACCATTGATTTTGCAATGACGATTACCTGAATAACAATTAGTGTCATTTTCAGCAATAGATCACTCTCAGGTTTATGTGGCGGTGATCCAAAGAAATGTGAAAATATCGCAGATTCCGTTATGATTTAATATCGGAGAATTTCGATTTTAAAACCGGGGGTTTTCTCTATTCTCCTTATTCCATCAGAGTCCGACAAGACCCAACACACCTGCAAGCCGCTTTTACTGGATACAAGTTTTTTTCCCTCCTCATAACCCAGCACCATGAATGCAGTGGCCCAACCATCCGCTTCCATACAGGAATTTGAAATAACGGAAACGGACAACACATTCGTTTCAACAGGACGGCCAATTCTTGGATCGATTGTATGACCGAAAATTTTCCCGTCCTGTTCAATAAAATTTTGATAATTCCCGGATGTAGCCATGGCCTGGTTGTAAAGTGATACAACACCAGCCAATGCAGACCCTGGAACCCCATCGAGATTTGGATCATCAATCCCGACCTTCCACAATTCCCCCTTTTTGTTCATTCCTATACAACGGACTTCACCACCAATCTCAACAAACACATCCGCGAATCTCCGGGAGACAAGCCAATGAAAGACCTGGTCTACCCCATACCCTTTCGCAATTGAATTAAGATCGAGTTTGATGTTGGGATTTTGTTTTCGAATACCCTCCGGTTCAAGAACAAGGTTTTGATACCCGGAAGACATCATGGCTACCAGGATATCCTCTGCAGATGGAACTCCTTTGATAGGGTTAGGGCCGAAACCCCATAGAGCCATTAAATTAAAGACAGTCACATCAAATGCGCCATCCGTGGCTTTGGATATTTCAATACTTTTTTGAATGACTTCTTTTAGGTGAAATGAAACTGGAATCACACTTTCAGTTTGGTCCCGATTGAACCGGGAAATTTCACTGGTGGAAATCCAAGTTGACATGTTCATGTTAACTATAGTTAATACAGAATCGATGCCCTCTTGAATTTTGGAAGGGTTTTGGATTGGATTAGGTGAAATGATTTTTATGGAATAGGTTGTCCCCATAGTCTGACCAGAAAACGAAAGTTCAACCCCTGGCGCACTGCATCCAGTCCAGAAGAGCAAAAAGCCCAACAGGAGTTGGGCTTTCAATTTTGTGTTTTGTTTTTTCATCCTAGGTATATCTACCATAAGAAATCATTTATCATTTGAT
>CAYNPR010000219.1:0-2843 GCA_964399115.1 uncultured bacterium
CATTTCCATTGCCTGATTGATCGTATGCAACACTCCCGGAACCTTCATTAAAATTCCAATAACCAATCAGGTTTTCTTCATCACCGGCAAGACCCTGATTCATAGTAACCCGTATATCACTAATATTTCGGACAATATTCCAAACTCTGACTTCGTCAACCAATCCATCGAAATATCCCATACCATGTCCGGAATTAGACCCTACAATGTATCCATTCCCACCTTCCCACAGACTGTTAATACTTTGAGCTGTCCCTTCTTCATCACCGTTAACATAGAGGCGCATGACACCATTATTTTCTGCGGTACCAACAACATGATACCATGTACCTGGGGTTATGGATGTTGATCCAATCACGGATCTCTCGGATCCATCGAATAGATAATGTTCAAACTTACCACCCGATGTGATGCGTAATTGGTGGGACCAGCTAGATGTGGGATTATTGTTGCTCGTACGAACAAAAAGGTTCATGGTGGTATTATCATCGGGTTTTACCCAAGCTTCAAGCGTATAGGCCGTAGGATCAAAAGAGTCTGAAATCGTTACATGGTCATCGATCCCATCAAAGCTGAGAGCAAAATCAGCAGATATTTCCTCACTCGGAGTGAAGGTTACACTAATTGAATCATTTACTTTTGCCCATGCGGTATCATAAGTATTATTGCTCACAATGGTGACCGGACTTAGGGTTGGTGGCGTCGTATCATAATAGACATTAGATCCATTCGTTGTTGTGGAATATTCACTCTGGTTACCAAGATAATCAGTGACGGTGATGGTGAATTCCAAATCTCCTTCCGGCTCAATCCCGTTTAATGAATAAGTTGCTTCAAATTCCTCGTTTCCCAAATCAGACTCATCAGTCGCGTTTCCCGCTAAAGTTACTGCGGGTAGATCTACGTCCTCATCAAAGGTCATTGAAATTGTGATCATATCTCCAGTTTTGGCTAAATGAGGATAAGTATTATCTGATGCGATGTTTGTTGGCACTGGCTGACTTGCAACAATATCAATTTCCAAAGTTGATGTACTGGTGTCGCCGGTGGAACTATTGCCGGCCTGATCAGTCAATATTGCCGAAAATTGAGCTATTTCTCCATGGGCGTATCCAGTGACTAGCTCAAACTCTTCTCTCGGTGCATTGATCGTTTTCATACCGGAGTTGACGTCTTCCATTATGACGGGGATCTCTGGTCCGATAGCTTCAAATCCATTACCCCCGATTTGGGCTCGCATTTGAAACAATGACCCAACGATTACACCCGTATCATAAACGGGAATTTGAAAATCAAGTGCTGAGTCATTTAATTGCCATGTGGCACCATTATTCCGAGTACCGTCATTGCCCATATCCGTTTCATCTCCCACGTTGGTCCCGGACCCTTCATCAAATTTCCAATAGCCCAGAAGGCCTTCTTCGTTCCCGCTCAGGGCGATTCCTTTCATGGCTTTAATCTGAATTTCTTCACGAACCGTATTCCAAAAGCGGACATCATCCACAGAGCCGTCAAAATAATTAGTTGTTCCATTTCTGGTAAAAGAACCAATGATGAAATCATCGGAATATCCTGACCATTCCACAGGCCCGTCGTAGTCGTCTTTTTCTTCTATAAAAATACCATTCCTGTAGAGCTTAAGAACTCCATTTTCATATGTAACGGCAAAATGCGTCCATTGATTTACGGACGCGGAAGCGTTCACCATATTTGTATAATTAATATCCGTTTCCGTTGTTTTTAAATAGAAGCGCCAACCACCATCCTTATAAACGAAACCTAATCCTTTTTGTCCTCCAGCGTCATCACGGCCAAAATCAAGAAAACCCTGATAATTGCTGGAACTGCTCACTTTTACCCAAGCTTCAATCGTGAACGTATTTGAGACCTGATAACTGCCATCGAATGGAATAGCGACAAATCCATTGTTTCCACTGAAAGATATGGAAGTACCCTGCTCATATTCAAAACTGGTCACGGCGGAATCCTGTGGTACGTTAACGTCCACTTCAATGGAAGTATTGGTAGAATTCCATATCCCTGCAAATTCATTACCTCCGATTGAGTTAACGTTCTCTCCCATCGCGGGAGACGGTGGACCTGTTACGTCGATGACCACACTTGTACCATCCGTCGTTGTTTTTGCCGTTGCGCCATTCACCCCATCCTGAGAGGTAAAATCAATTGAAAAGGTGATGGGCCCCTCACTGTCAATCTCCAGAACCGTGTAATTCGCAGAATACGTGTTTCCTGAAGTATGCGTAACCTCCACTTCAGTTCCATTGATCAGAGCGTAGGGCAATCCTGTAAGGGCACCGGGTACGGTAAAGACAAGCGTAACGATATCTTCTGGGATGGCTTTTTGATTGTCAATGCTGTTGTTGGAACTAATACTGACGTCCGTCAACTGCGGGATGGATAAAACCTCTATATTATCAAACACCCAACTGTCAATATAATATGAGTTTGTTCCGTAAGCATGAAACCGGAGCTGTAAATCACCATTGTTTTCTGCATAGAATGACTCCATCCTTCTGGGAATATCAACCGTTTCGTCGTCTTCTGGGCTAATTTCGTAGCTTAACGCCATCACCCAGCCATTACCCCCATTATATTCGATTATCATGCCATTAGTGTGTTCATCAGATGGCCAACCATCAAATGCAAAATCGAACTGGACCAAAACGGTCGTATTCTCTCCCACTGGTATTGTTGGTGAAACCATATAATGATCATAAAGATCTTCGCCATCTGGGCTGGCATCATACCATACGTAAAGCATTGCCGGAGGGGTGGTATTGTAAGTGGGAAATTCTTCGCTGACCTTCCAACGACCTTCCTCG
>CAYNPR010000220.1:0-2831 GCA_964399115.1 uncultured bacterium
AGGCTCTGGTTCAGGCTCTGGTTCAGGCTCTGGTTCAGGCTCTGGTTCAGGCTCTCTAGGAACTGTTCTCTTGACACGATTTTTCTTTCCGGATTTCTTTCCGGATTTGGCAAGAGCGTTGAATCTATCAACCCATCTCCACTGTTTTTCACTGAGTGTCTCACTCTTATCCCATTGACTTAAAAACTTCTTGGCTAACTTCTTGTCATCACCAGAGAGGTTGTCAACCGCAGCCTTGAGTGCTTTAATCTTAGTGGTAGGGGGTCTTGTGTCCTTTTTGGCTATGGAATCTTTGGCTTTATCCTTTTTGGCTTTACCTTTTTTGGGTTTGGAATCTTTGTCTTTATCCTTCTTGGATTTGTCCTTTTCGGGCTTGGCCTTTTCTGTTACAGACTCTTTGCCTGGTTTTTTAATTCCTTCCTTTTTATCTTCTTTTTCGCAACCTTCGCAACCTACCAGGGTCAACGAGACTGCAAAAGCAATTCCAACTAGAATAAATGATTTTTTTATAATGGCCATTGTAATATATTTCCTTTTATTATTAAAGGCTAGAGAACCAACGATAAACTTATTAATAAATTGATTAAACTATTCAATAATATTTTTCAATTTAATAAAATTTTTCTTCTTGGTTAATTATTACCAAATCTACTTATTATTTCTTAAACAAAAAAGACCCGTTGATCTTCATTTATTTAATAATTATTAGCGGATGATTTAATTGATGACATTACATTACCCAACACAGTATTGATTCAGGGAACGGTGCGCGTCTGGTTAACGGCTTTGGCAATGGCCAAGGCATTGGGAGTATCACTATGCACACAAAGCGTCTGTGCATCAATCGCAATTTCAGAACCATCAAAATCGATAACTTTACCATGTCTGGCAATCAACTGTGCCTGGACGGCTGCCTGCTTAGAATCCGTAATCAGCGCTCCCTCCAGTCTACGGTTTCTCAGACTGCCGTCCGCTTCATAAGTGCGGTCGGCAAATGCCTCCCCCATAACGTCCAGACCGCCATCCTGTAACACGGACATCATTGTGGATCCGGCTAAACACATTACCGGTAATTGGGGAGCCACACGCTGCACGGCCTCTCCTATGAGCCGTGCTAAACCTTTATCGTAAGCCGCTAGATTATACAAAGCACCATGGGGTTTTATGTGAGTGATTTCCATATTTTCTTCATAAGCGATATTCAACAATGACTGAATCTGACTGCAAATGGATTCCATCAAATCCCCAGGTTCCAAATCCATTACCAACCGACCAAAATTTTTTCGGTCTGGATAACCGGGATGAGCGCCAACATTCACGTTTTTTTGATGAGCTATTCCCATAAGTTCCCGCATCATGTTCTCATCGCCTGCATGACCGCCGCAGGCCAAGTTGATGGATGTGACATGATCCATCAACTCCGAATAGACGTTGTTCGCCAGTAATTCCTGGATTTCGCCCATGTCGCAATTAATATCCATCATGAACCAGAAGTTGTGTGTTGTTGGAAAAAAGATTCCTGATCAAAATATAGTTTTTCCGCTTCCGCCATGGAAACCAGCTGAAACAGAAATACGTCCCCTGGCTTTAATTGCCCTACTTTACGTAAATCCGCCGTAATTACGTTCGCAATTTTGGGATATCCACCAGTGGTTTGGTGATCCACAAAAGAAATAATGGGATGTCCAATGGATGGAACCTGCACGGCACCAACCGGCAATCCTTCAGTTAGAATCTCCTTTTTTACGGTTGCCCTGATTCGGGGTCCTTCCGTTCGCAGCCCCATGCGATTCGATCGCTGAGAAACCGTGAACCTTTCCTGGATGAATTCATCCCAAACGTCGGGATCAAACCAGTCATGCTGGAGCCCTTTCGTGACCCGTAACATCGATCGATCAAATTTCAATTTTTTATCCATTTTTTCTGGCTCCCTGTCCCGGGACGGAACATTAAAATTCAATTGGTCTCCCTTTTCAAGTGACCGTCCTCCATGACCGCCCAGTTTGGTCATCATATGGGTTGATCTGCTGCCCAATACGGATGGTACGTCAAAACCGCCTCGAACCGTTAAAAAACAACGGGCACCTTCCTGACTTGGACCGATATACAACTCCTGTCCCTTTGTTATGTGCACTCCTTCGAAGAATGGGAATTCTCTCCCATCCAGCTCTGCTGAAAAACGGCTCCCGGTCAACGCGGCCAGAACGTTTTGATTGAAACGGTATCTGCCGCCTACAAGGGTCATCTCCAGTCCGGCCATATTGTCATCATTGCCCACCAGCAAATTCCCGAACCGTAGGGAAAATGAATCTGCCGCACCGGCTGGAGAGATACCTAAGTGTGCATATCCATTTCTACCCTGATCCTGCACCGTGGTCTGAAACCCCGGTTCAATGACAGCCAGGCTCATGACTGTGGGCATCCCAGCTTTTCAAATTCATCCCTATTGATGGCATAAAAGCGAATCCGGTCTCCCATCAGAATGGGGGTATTTGACGGATCAAATCCGTCAAATAATGGTAAAGAAGTCCGTCCAATCAGGTTCCATCCTCCAGGCGTAGGCAATGGATAAATACCGGTCTGTTTCCCAGCTATGCCCACGGAACCAGCTGGTACAGTCTTACGTGGTGTCTTCAGCCGCGGTGTATCCAACGATTCATCCATTCCACCGATATATGGAAATCCCGCAGAAAAACCCATAAAATAAACCAGATACGTTCCTGATGCGTGGCGTTCTATCAATTCATCTTTCTCATATCCGGTATACTCAGAGACCCGGTCCAGATCAGGACCAAATTCATCATCATAGCAGACGGGTATCTCTATAGTAC
>CAYNPR010000221.1:0-2823 GCA_964399115.1 uncultured bacterium
AAAGAATTTAATAACCTGACCTGGTTCGGCAGGGGTCCCCATGAAAACTATTGGGATCGTCAATCCAGTGCAAAAGTAGATATCTATTCGGGAAAAGTTTCTGAACAATACCATCCATATGTGCGTCCACAGGAAAATGGGAATAAGACCGATGTGCGCTGGGCCACATTGAGGAATGATCGGGGTGATGGCATCATGGTAACAGGGTTCCTTTCCTTCAATGCCAGCCACTTTAAACCAGAAGATTTTGATCATGGTTTTGAGAGACCCCAAAATGGAACTAATGAGAATATCAAGGTAATCAAGCAAAGTATACATACGATAGATTTAGTGGAAAGAGACCTTGTCCATCTAAATATTGACCATTTACAAATGGGTGTTGGTGGTGAAGACAGCTGGTGGGCACAGCCATTGGACAAATACCAGATTCAGCCGAAAGAATACAATTATCATTTTATGATGATCCCCTTAGATAGGCAAAATGATCCAATAGAATTATATAAGAATGATCTTTTTAAATAACCCACTATTAAAATAGCCATCGTAGGAAGTCCCATCACTTGTCCGCTTTTGGCGGATTCGTGGGGTATTTTCTTTGTGGGATGATGGGTAGATTTTGATATGATTGAAATGAAAAAGGCATTGCCAATCGCATTATTACTTTCAGTTGGGTATTCTCAACAAGAATGGAATATGGATAATTTGATAAAAAAGGGTGAAAGATTCTATTCAAAAACTTCTAATAAACCGTATAGTGGAAAAGTTTTTTCCCTAGATGAAAGTGGAGAGATGAGAGTAGAAGGTAAATACAGAAATGGTAAAAAATACGGGAAATGGACTACTCGTTGGGGAAACGGACAAAAATGGGAAAAAGGATCTTACAAGGATAGCAAAAAATATGGAAAATGGACTACTTGGCGGGAAAATGGGCAAAAGCAAGAAGAAGGAATGTATAAAGATGGGAAAAAATATGGAAAATGGACTACTTGGCGGGAAAACGGACAGAAAAATTTTGAAAGGTCTTATGAGGATGGGAAATTGCTTTCTCTGAAATGTTGGGATGAAGATGGGAATGAAATGGAATGTGAGACGGTAAAGTGAAAATAGCCATTGTAGGAAGGAGAAATTTTACCATAAGGTCCAGCATTTGTGGGTGTTTTTTGTATGTAGAATGATTGGTATATTCAGCGTAACGTGATAAATATGTGAAAATGATAATATTAAAACAGTTTTTGGTTCAGCTGTGAATAAAATACTTGGGCGAAATGATGCGTGTCACTGTGGTAGTGGAAAAAAATACAAGGCCTGTCATGGGCTGTCCAGTGATAAATCTTCCCAACAATGGATTATTGCCGCAGTCATAATACTAATTATACTCTGGTTTTTCTTTTATGAACCAGAACCAGTAGTAACAACCCCAACGATAAATCCTTTACAAAATTCCTTAATACCGCAGTCAAATAATGAATTATCGTTACCCCCTGGACCAGCACCGCCGGGCAAGGAATGGTCACCCGAACACGGACATTGGCACGACGGCGCTACTGTTTCCCCAGCTACAACTCCCCGTTCGGTGTTAAATAAACCTCAAACCCAGCCACCACCGGGTGAGGCGCCGCCGGGCAAGGAATGGTCACCCGAACACGGACATTGGCACGACGCTAATACTGTTCTCCCAGCTACAACTCCCCGTTCGGTGTTAAATAAGCCTCAAACCCAGCCACCACCGGGTGAGGTACCACCAGGTGAAGCACCGCCGGGCAAGGTATGGTCACCCGAACATAACCACTGGCACAATGAATAATAATTAATCGCACCAAACCCATTTTTCTGTCATTGGTCGACTAGGGTTTTTTGTTTGTGGATTCGGCACACCAACCATTCAAACAATCATCTACATTTCAATACTTTAACCATTTGATAAAATCCGTGTCTTAATTGCCCTGGGTAAATAAAAACAAAAAAGACATATGTAAAAATGAAACTTAAAAAATCAATGATATCTCTGCTAGTATTGTTCTTCACTCATACAGCCTATACCCAACCCTATAAAGTGGTAGATACCGGTCAGACAACCTATTACGATGATTCAAATGAAATAGCCGTACCCGCAGTAGGTGAACCATTTTATGGGCAGGATGCCCAGTATGGCGGATATCAGCCATACTACACCGATAATGGAAACGGCACGATTACGGATAACGTTACCGGCCTGATGTGGCAAAAGGCAGTCAGTGAAAAAATGAACTTCGACGAAGCTCTTGCCGGTGCGGATGCTTTCAGCCTGGCCGGTTATGATGATTGGCGGCTGCCGACCATCAAAGAACTCTATTCACTCATTTTGTTCAGCGGTGTCGATCCCAGCGGTTGGCAAGGAAGCGACATTGATTTATTAACGCCTTTTATAGATACTACCTATTTTGAATTTGAATATGGTGACGAGAGTGCAGGTGAACGGATCATCGACGCTCAATACTGGTCCAGTACCGTTTATGTAAGCACAACCATGAACGGGGATGAAACGGCGTTTGGCGTGAATTTTGCGGATGGTCGCATTAAAGGGTATCCGGCAGAACCGGTGGGCCCTCCAGGGCAGGAATTCATCATGATGTCGTTTGTCAAATATGTCCGTAACGGCACCGAATACGGCGTAAACTATTTTAATGATAATGGCGAAGGCACAATTGCCGACAATGCCACCGGGTTGATGTGGCAGCAGAGTGATTCCGAAACGGGCTTGAACTGGGAAGAAGCGCTTAATTGGGTTGCGCAGAAAAATACAGACAGTTATTTGGGATACAACGACTGGCGGCTGCCTAACGC
>CAYNPR010000222.1:0-2810 GCA_964399115.1 uncultured bacterium
AATGCCAATGGTCCGGCGTGGCAACAATCACAGCATCAATATCTTTATTGGCCAGTAGATCCTTATAACCCATATAACCCTTGTATCGCTTCGCCGTTTCCTTTGGTTTTCCGCCCGGTCGAACCTCATTCTGGGAAGCGTCTATGGCTTGATTAGCCCGGACGTCAAACAGATCACAAACTCCCACCAAGGAACAGTTCAGGTCTTCCTGAGACATAAAGGTGGGAAATGCTTTATCCAATTTATTCTCTTTGAATCTTTTGGATGCATCATCAACCCATCCTTTTGTGGCAAACCCAGCGCCGCGAACCAAGTGGCTGCCACGGCCGCCATAGCCGATCACACCAATATTCAAATGCTTGCTGTTCGAAAGTCCTGACACAACTGCCGGTGCTTTCTTTTCCACAACCAAATCCTGAAGCAGGTTTGATTTTTTTATGGCATCTCGTCGATACTTGGCCCAAAGACTGGCAAAAAATGCGCCAAGGGCCGGCAGGGTGGCCAGGCCCTTTAAAATTTCCCTGCGTTTCATGTCGGTGTCTTGACCGCCGGTATTTTTTTCTTTTTGTTCATCAGCACTCATGGTCGGGTTCCTTTAATTATTCGAATTATTAAAAAAGATGCGGTCCAGGCCAATCACATGACTGGTAGGAAAGGCATAGAGGACAAACAAAGCGCAAGCCTCGATGAGGTTTTTGTTTACAATAAGATAACTGCCTTCTCCGGGACGAGAATATTCCAGCCACCAAAAGGAGGGCGAAAAAAGGAAATAAATCAAAACAAGGGCCATCCCCGTTATACTGACTTGACGCCCAAACAAACCCAGCATCAGGCAGGCACCAATAAACGTCAGCCCCCACATATTCAGGTTGTCCACTGCGCTGAGAATTGAGGGACTAGCCACCATCCATTCAGCCCAACCAGAAAAAATCCACTTGGCATCGAGCAAGAATGCTGCGGATGACCAGTAAGGGTTCAATAACTTGGCAATTCCCTCATATAAAAAATGCCAGCCAATGAGGACACGCAGGGTCACCAGTCCATAGAGTTGCAGATTATCGTAATCATTATTATAGGGGTGGGAGGTTGTATAATCGTACATAAAAAGTTACCTATTTGTTATCAATTTAGATCGTAGGAAAACGAAAGAATAAGTGAAATCATTTTTAGAGTCAACAAGATGTTTATAAATATTAAAATCATTTTTTTCTGTTTGATATTTATAATAAGCATTGATCATTTATAGTTTCTACGAGATGGAGATGATTTGGGAAACCCTTTTCTACGCGACTCGCATTATCCTAGTTACCCATAAAACTTGCTATGGGAATAATCATCGGAAATATGGGTAATTTCCAATGGAAGTTCATAAAGATTGAATGCGAGAGATAAACGATTTTTCAAACTCTTGTTTTCCTTCACACGATGTTCCAAACTAGAATCAAACAGTATCATTTTACCTGTTCCTGACTTTTCTTCCCATTCAACCCATTCTTCTTTTTCTTTTTTACGAAAACGGATATCTCCAGAATCTTTTGGAATCTGAAGATAATAAACACCGGAAATAACTGCATTTTCCTTATGGTCATGCCAAGCGGTGGACTCTCCTGGTTTTGTCAGGTTAAACCAAAATTCATCCATTGGCAAACCCAATCCCATATGGGGGACAACAACGGATTGTCCAGTCCAGTCTTTGGCAAGAGATTCAGCGGTTTGGAAAATCACCCGAACTTCCGGTACGTAATGAGTCTCCAAATACCGGTTTTCCCACCGACCTTTTATTTTATGGGAATAAGTTGTTTTATTCTCGTTCAGCATAAAGGAACGAATGATTTGATCATGAATTCCTCGGGGAATATCCGGGTAAAATTTCTTTAGGGGTGGACTGGTTTCATTCATAAAATAAAGGACCTGAAGATAAGGATGAAAAAAATCCATCCATTTTTGTATTGATTAACCTTATGGGTTCCTTGCCCCAAGCAGTCATTCAAGTGGGTTACTGTGAGTATGCAAATCCCCAACCCGTTCAATAAAGATAGGGAATAAATAAACTGCTTCTTTTTTTATATGCTTCAAACCCGGGATAGCGTGATAGGGATTTGTCTTTTTTAAGCATATTCGGGAACCAGACCACGATCATCATCATAGCCAAAAAAACCAAGGGAAGCCAATGTATGGTCAGGAGCGCAAAGGACAAGTAAATGAGCAGTTCTCCAAAATAATTGACGTTCCGGCAGTTGGACAGAATCCCAGCAGTGATCAGTTCTCCTGGTTGGGTCTCCAGAAGAGTATGCTTATACATATCGGCAGAAAAATGAAAAAAGACACCAAACCCAAACATGCCTGTGCACAATCCCACTAGCCAGGGCGGTGTTGCGACAGGAATGCCTCCGTTAAAAAACCCGGAATTAATGATCCAGGCAGAGGCCCAGTAAAGAGTAAGCCCAAACCACATATAGAGTCCGTACCAGATAGTTGTTTCTTTTTCCCAACTCTTGTCCGGGAAGATCCGGCTCTTTAAAACCCACAGGATCCCATAGGTGCCATGGAGAGCTAAATAGGTCCAGGAAGTGGGATTGTCCCAAGTGCCGTAAACCTGCATGAGCATCAGGATAAAGAGACCCGTTACACCCTTGTGAATATCGATAAAATGTTTTTCCTTGAGCTTCATATTTACTCCAGAGATTTATTGTGATCACCCCGCACCAGTATTAAAACCACAGGTTTTCCTTTTGAAAAAAGTGACGATCTATTTTGTGGAGCCGATCGGGATCGAACCGACGACCTCAGCATTGCGAACGCTGCGCTCT
>CAYNPR010000223.1:0-2805 GCA_964399115.1 uncultured bacterium
AATGCAGGGTTTATCAAGAGTCAAAATACTGTGGAGCTGACAGGGATCGAACCTGCGACCTCCTGAATGCCATTCAGGCGCTCTCCCAACTGAGCTACAGCCCCAAAATCAGTTTGGAAATTACTGTATTTTTAAGAGCCACCGTAAATGATTTATAGATTCTCCTTAAAGAAATCAATCATCTTTTTGTAAAGATGGTCTCTTGCCCCACCGCCGTAAATTCCATGGTTTCTTCCGGGATACTGAAACCATTCCACATCTTTTCCCGCTTGCAGGGCTTTCTGGACGAACTGATTTGTGTTCTGGGCATGAACGTTATCATCGCGGGTTCCATGCATAAGAAGCAAACTGCCTTCCATCCGATCTATCCATTTGATCGTATTCGTGGAATCATAGCCTGCAACGTTCTCCTGAGGCAGTCCCATGGATCGTTCCGTATAAGCTGTATCGTAAAGATGGTAATCAGTCACCGGAGCGATGGACACACCGGCTTTGAATCGTTTTCCGTTTCGAGTGAGCATTAAGCACGTAAAATAACCGCCGCCACTCCAGCCCCAGGCTCCAATGCGATCCGGGTCGACATATCCCTGGTCCACCAAAAAATTGATGCCTGCAACGTGGTCTTTCGCCAAATAGCGGGACATATCGCCGTAACTCAGATTTTTAAAGGATTCACCCCGTCCGCTCATTCCGCGGGCATCCATGGAAAATACGATATAACCCTGCTGAGCCAGGTACTGGCTCCAGGTGCTTCCCCAGCGATTCCAAACGATCTGCGTCCCGGGCATGCCGTAACCGTAAATGATGACGGGATATTTTCTCGCTGGTGAAAAATCCGGCGGAAAAGTAATGACGCCGTCAAGCATTTCGTTGCCGTCGGTTGTGGGAAAATGAACAAGGATCGGGGTGGTCCATTCATATTCTTCGTATTGAGTTAAACTTGTTTCTCCAAGAACATTCAGGATTTTCCCTGAATTCAACATTTTCAGGCCAATGCGTCGCGGCGAAGTAAAGCTGGAGTAGGAATCGACAAAATAACGATTTGCTCCGGAAATCCGAATCCTGTGAGATCCTTCTTCCGGGGTGAGCAGTTTCAGGTCCGTTCCGTTGAATCGAATCGAATAAAACCGATTCTCAAAAACCGATTCCTTATTGGCCATGAAATAAAACCGTTCATTCTCTTCATCCACGTGATGGATGGAACTCACTTCCCAATTGCCCTCCGTAACGGGCCAAAACCGTGACCCGGAATGTTTGGCCATCCAAATATGCCTGAATCCGGATCGTTCCGAAATCCAGGCAATTTTACCATCGTGGAGAAAACGGATATGCCCATAGTTGTCCAACCAACCCTCCGGATCGGATTCGGACAGCACATTCATGGATTTCCCCGTTTTGCGGTCGGAGATGAAAAGTTTCCAATTTTTCTGCTTTCGATCCATTTTCACAAAAGCCACTTTTTCCTCATTCACCCACTCCATCCACGGAAAATAATGATCATCCACTTCCCCCAGATTCAGCCATATTCTGCGTCCACCATTGACGGACAGGATACCCAATCTCATTGTCGGATTGGATTCCCCTGCCTTTGGATACCGAATATATTGAATGGTTGGGTATAAAGGCGAATCATCCATGAGCGGAAATTCCGGTACCGGGGATTGGTCCTCTTCCCAAAAAGCAATATATTTTCCATCGGGCGACCATCGGTATCCATCGTATCCCGTCAGTTCCTCTTCGTATAGCCAACCGAAATGACCGTTGAGAATCGTCTCTGAACCCGTACGGGTCAGACGGCGTTCCCTTTTTCTTCCCAATTCATACACGTAAACGTTATTGTCTTCCCTAACGTATGCCACTCGGGATCCGTCGGGAGAAAATTTCACGTTTCGCAAATTCTCGTTATCATGCGTCAGTGTTTCCAGATTTTTCTCCACGAGATCATAAATAAAATACGTTCCGGTATTGGAATGCCGCCAGATCTTCTTGAAGGCGGTTTTTACGAGCAACTTATCACCCGTTTTGGCAAAGGAAAGGTTTTCGATATGGAGGTCATCCCCATTATAGTTGAAAACCGTACTGTCCAGAAATAGGGTTGTGTCCATGGCCGGCAACGCTACTTTATACCATGTGTGGGAATTTTTGGCTTTACCGCGAATGACAAATGCATCATCGTTTGGAACAGGAATGGTCCAGCCCATGGAAGCCGTTTCAAATAATGAATAATTGATTGCATCTTCAAAACCGAGTTTTTTACCCATGAGAATGATCGGAATGAACATGAGGAATACTTTTGGATATTTCATTTAAAGCTCTTCTTTAAGTCTTTTTAGGAATCCAGTCATCATTTCGAACGATAACCGGCCAGTGTTTACGTTTCTTGGACTAGGGTGGAATGCGCCATACAGTTTGATTCCATTTGGCAATTCGTACCCCACGCCATGGCCAAATTTATAATCTTTCATTTTAATAGGATGGGATTTTCTCACATGATTCAAACAGGCGTCGAAACCGATCTTTCCCAACCCCAATACGATTTTAAGGTTTTTGAGCAATTCAAATTCCCTAGCGAGGTACGGTGCGCAATTCATCTTTTCCGCTGCCGTGGGCTTGTCACCGGGGGGAACGCATTTTAAAGCAGGCGTCATGTAGCCATTCAGGTCCAAGTCATCGTCACGGTGATCGGAGTTTGGCTGGTTGGCCATTCCAACGTGATGCAGGCATTTAAAAAGGAAAGCCGCTGATTTATCACCGGTAAACACCCGCCCGGTTCGGTTTCCACCGTGCGCAGCCGGTGCCAGGCCG